>NZ_JBVHHE010000011.1:0-238455 GCF_055561235.1 Kitasatospora sp. NPDC022856
AACACCCAGGAGCTGCACCGGAGGCCCTGTCTTCATGCGTCCATCACCCCGCGATCACCCGAACGGGACTCCCGTTCGATCGGCAACCGCCCTGACCGGTACGACAACGGCGTCTAATCCTCGATCGAGACAGATGGTTTGTCTTGGCGTCAGGTATACCGCTTCCCCTACCCGGTGTCGTTGGCTAGTCACTGCACAGCAGCGACGGAGGGCGGCGGCGGTGGGCGACATCTACACCCCGAAGCAGAACGAACAGGTACTCGATCAACGGTCGGGCGAGATCGGCGAGTACATGTGCACCTACGCCGGATCGGTCCATCTGCGGCCTCCCGGTGGCGGGTGCGAGTGGACCACCGACCCGGACCGGATCGAGCCCCTGAAGCCCGGTCTTGACCTTCAGCCGGCCGACCCGTCCGGGGCGCCTCCTAGACCGGCGCTGTGATGCGCGGCCGGTTCGGTGCCGTGGTCCTGGTGACGTTCGTCGTCGCCCTGGTCGTCGCTCTGCTGGCAGCTCGGTCCATGTACAACACGCCTTGGTGGTTCAGGTGCGTGACGTTCCTACTGGCGTTCAGCTCCCTGTTCGGCGGCGGGAGCGTGGGCGCGGCAGCACTCATGGAAGGCGCAACGGCTCCCCTCAGGCGAAAGGCGCGGAAGTGATCGGCGGTTCCCCCACCTGCCCGTGCGGCAACCCGGTCGAGCTGACCGGGGCAGAAACGGACGACATCCCCGAATGGCGCTGCGGCTGCGGCCGGTTCGGCTTCCTGCTGCCGCCGGACTACCTGACGAAGCACCCCGAGGAGCCGCCCGTTCAGGTCTGCGGACGGAGGCGTGCCGCATGACCCCCGAGGAGGAAGCACGGTTGCCGCGTGTGCGTGAGGTTCGCGTGGAAGTGGTTCCGGCCGTCGGCTACGAGCTGGAGATCGAGGGGGCACTCACCATCCCGTTCGTTTCGGCGACCGACGTAGAAGAGCACTTCGAGGACGTCATCGCCGACAGCGTCCGGCGGAACCTGTTCATCGCCGATGACGCGCCGCTCGTGCTGCACGTCACGGACGAGGATGGGGACCTTCGGCGGATCGAACAGGCGGCTGCACCGCCCGATTAGCACACCACAGACCCCCGTCCCGGGTGCGAAGCAGTCATGGGGAAGCGCGCTCGGGACGGGCACCAACGTCCGGCACTTACCGCCGGATGACCCCCTGCCGGTCCGGGGCTGGAGTGGCTGGCAGGGGAAGGGCTCCGTCCGTCGTGCGACACCCCCGGCGGGACGGACGGAGCCACCAATCACACCACCAGGAGGGGAGCTTTCGCGTTGAAGAGTGAGGTTCGCGGGGACGCCCGCCGGAAGGTTCAGGCGGAAGTGCAAGGGATGCACCGCCGACCCAACACGAACCATGTGGGACCCGCCCCGGGGTCGGTAGTGATCGACAGCAGGGGCGACGGGCGGCTTGGGATCGTCAACGGAAGCCGGTGGCAGCACGCATTCCTGCGGGAACCCGGACGCGACGACGTGATGTGGATCTGTCCCTTGGCCATGGTGGTCCCGGCAACGCCTCTTCAGGGCGACCTTGTTCGGGCGATCGACCTTTCTGTGTTCCCACCCGTCACCATCGCGGAGATCCTGGAGAATCCGGCATGAACCCCTTCGCCTCCCCCCGTACTGAACCTGTTGCCCCGCCGCTGTACGACAGCGTTGAGACACACATGTACGTACCGGAGTACGACGCGGGTCTCAGTACCGCCGGTTGTACCTGCCCGCGACGGGCCGAAGGAGGGTGCGTCGAAAGCCTTGGACTCCCCGGACTGATGGGCCGCTTCACGGACGGGCGAGGACGGGTGTGGACCCTGTTGAGCCGTGAGCGCGGCGCGGACCCCGTGACGTACCAGACCCGGCGCACGACAGTCCTGCTCCGCCGCATCGAGGGCGGCCGACTCGTCTACAAAACGTTCCACTGTGCGGACGCACCTACGACTGAGAACCAGTACGAGCGCAGCCGCGTCGGACGTCCACCGGCCAGCGCAAGACTCCCGTCCCAAACTAAGAAGCCGACCGGAGCGGGTCCCTGAAGTATGCCCCGGCCCCGGTGTGTGGAGCACGTGACCAACAGCGGTCCCAAACAGCCGGAAACAGGCAGGTCAGAAGCCTTCCTCCGAGTCAGCACCAAGTCAGCACAGTGCCCGCAAACAGACAGGAACGGCCCGGAAGACTCTTCGAAGTCTTCCGGGCCGTTTCTGCTTTGACCTGCTGATTTGCTGGCAAATCTGCTGGTGTGGTAAGGAAGGCCGCTTAATGATCTGCGTCTCTATGCAGCAGTCGCATGGTCCCCGACCATAACGTCCGGCACTGACAACGCGGGCCGGATCGGCCGTCACACCCGTCCTCGGGGGCTCCGGCCGATCGCTCAGGGTGCGTTGTCAGTGACGGTGTGTATGTTCTCGATCGCCGACCGCTCCGAGCCCGGGGCGGCGGCACGAGCCCCTGGGAGGACCCATGTCCGTGCAGTCCCCGTATGACGACGGCCGCCGCGCGGTCGGGTCCATCCTGCCCGGGTCCGTGCCCGGGTCCGTGCCTGTCCTGTCGGCGTCCGCCGTGCCTGAGCCGGTCGGGCGGGACCGGCCCGGGCGCCCGGCGGCCGGTGGGCGCGCCCGGCGCGCGATGCGGCGCGTGGCGGCTGCGGGAGCGCGGCCGCCGGCGCGTGTTCGGTCCGGGCCGGGGCCGGGCGGCCCGTTCGCCGGCGGCCCGCCCGGTGGTCCCTCCGGCGGTCCGCCGGGTGGCCCCTCGTCGGGCGGCCGGGGCGGTGGCCGCGGCCCGGGGGGTCGGGCGGCCGGTGGGGGAGGCGGGGCCGGGCCGGGCGGCCCCGGCGTCCGGGCGCGGCAGCGGGGCGGCTCGCGCGGTGTGCCGCCGCAGCCGGTGGCGCTGGCGCTGGCCGTCCACGCCGCCGACTTCGCCGAGCTGGCCCGGCTCGGGCTGTTCGGCCCGCTCGGCTTCCGGGACTACCTGTGGCGGACGCAGGCCCGGCTCCGGGCCCTGCGCGGGCAGGGCATCGAGGTGCACCTGAGGGTGTTCGAGCCGGCCGACTACCGGGACTACTGCGAGGCCTTCGGCCTCGACCCCGGATCGGCGGCGGCACGCATCGCCTACGCGGCCGACCCCGAGCTGGCCGGCGAGCCCTTCGTCTACGGCGGGGAGCAGCTGACCGAGCTGCTCCCGGTCCTGGTCGACGACCACTTTGCCCGGGTGCGGATCTCGATCGCCTGCGCCGCGCTGCTGGACGCGGTCGGCGACGGCCCGTCCGGGCAGTCGCGGCTGGTGGCGGTGATGCACCACGTCACCGGGGTGTACCTGGCGCTGGCCGAGGGCGCCGGGGAGGGCGGCCACCTGCTGACCCTGCGCTGCCACGGCCCGGAGGACGGCGAGCACCTCACCGCCGCGGCGGACGTGCGCGGCGACGGCGGGCGGGTCCTCCTCGGCGGCCGGGACGCCGAGGCGTTCTGCGCCACCCTGGCGGCGGGGGTGGCACTCGGCGGCGCGGGCGCCCTCCTGCTGCACGGGGACCCTGCGGCGCCCGGTGGTCCGGTGGTGCGCGGCTGGGCCCTGGCGGCCGGCCGGCTGAGGCCGATGACCGCCCGGGAGGTGGTCGACACGCTCGCCGACGATGCCGCGCTGGGGGTGCCGTTCCCGGCCGGAGCCGTACCGCTGCCCGGCTTCCCGCTGCCCGCCGCGCCGCCGCCGGAGGGCGGCGCGCCGCCCTCCGGCGCGCCGCCGTGGCCCGGCGGGGCGTCGGACCCCGGCGACCGGGGGCCGGAGGGGGGTGGGCCGCTGGGCTGACCACCCGGGTGAGGCCTCCGTGTCCACCAAGCGGCGCTGGGGACTGTTCATCGACCGCCTGTTCGGGGAAGATTTCGGGGAAGATCAACAGGAGAAGCGCGCGGTGCCCCACACCGCCGCCTCCGCCGCTCCGCCCTGTACCGCGCACGCAGGTCCTCCCCGCGCACCGTCGGTCCGGCGAGCCCGACACCGAAAGGGGGACGCATGAGCCGGATCGAGTACAGCGCGGAGATCGCCGAGCTGCTGGGCAAGGTGCGACGGCGTCCCACGGCGGGCTGGCCGTGGCGGCCGGGCGAGCGGGTACCGGCCGGGCTCTCGGTGAAGCAGTCGTGGGGCTGGCTCTTCGCGCCCGACGGCCGGGTGCTGACCCTGGTCAACCCCAAGGACGGCATCGTCTCGCTCCCCGGCGGTTCGCTGGAGCCCGAGGACGACGGCGACCCGGGCTCCGCCCTGGCCCGCGAGGCGGCCGAGGAGGCCCAGGCGGTGATCGGCACGCCCCACTACCTCGGCTACCTGTACGACCGGGTCGGCTCGGCGAACGGTGGCCACGAGTGCGCCCGGGTCCGGATGGCGGCCGCTTTGCGGGCCGTCGGTCCCAGCGCGGCGGACCCGGCGTCGGGGCGGCACTACCGGCGGCTGCTCGTCGCGCCCGGTCTCGCGGTCGAGCTGCTCGGCTGGGGTGAACCGGGGCTGCGCCAGGCACGGGCGGCGGTCGCGGCGGGCGTCCGGTGGCTCGGGGTGCCCTCGGCCGCCAACGAGGCGATCGAGGAGCTGCCGGCCGAGGGCTGCGAGGTCTTCCCCGGCGCCGCCCACCCGGGCCCGGCGCCCCTCCGGCTGAGCGCCGCCACGGGTGACCCGGGCCCGGGCTCGGGCCCACGCCCCGGTCCGGGTGCCGGAGCCGCCCCCGCCGACGCCCCCGGCCCCGACGCCCCCCGCCCCGCCTCTCCCCGCCCCGCCTCTCCCGCCCCCGGCCGTCGTGCGAGCGGGGGGTGACCGAGTGACGGTGCCGCATCCGGCAGGGCTCTTCCACCACGTCGAGCTCTGGGTGGACGACCTCGCCGCCGCCGAGGCGCAATGGTCCCCGGTGCTGCTCGCCCTCGGCTGCGAGCCGTTCCAGCAGTGGCCCCGGGGCCGCAGCTGGCGTCTGGGAACCGCCTACCTGGTGATCGAGCAGTCGACCGCGCTGCTCCCCGGCGGTCATCAGCGCCTGCGCGCCGGGCTCAACCACCTCGCCGTGCACGGCTCGCGCGCGGCGGTGGCCGCCGCCCTCGCGGCCGGGTGGACGGTCCGGGTGGACACCGGCGAGGCGGTGCACCTGATCAATGGTCAGGGCTTCGAGCTGGAGATCGTCTGCGCCTAGCGGCAGGCCTCGGTGTCCGCTCCCGCGCGGCGTCCGGCGGCCGTCCGCCCCGGATTCCCGGCCCCGGCACCGGCGGGTGAGTGCGCGACGGCCTCGTGACCGTCCCTCGATCGGGGCACCCCGACGCCGGCGCCGCCGACGGCGCCGCCGGGGCCTGGCCAGCGCACTTGCCGTATCCCGCCGCCGAGTTCACTCCACCGTCGTCAGACTGCCCGTCAATTGTCTTGGCATGAGCACTTACCGAGCACCCTACTGCCTGGTATCACAGATGTGACTCACGTCACTCCCTGGAGGTGTCATGCTACGCCCCACCCGTGCCATGTCCATGGCCGCCCTCGCGGCTCTCCTCACGATGACCACCCTCTTCACCGCCTCGTCCGCCCACGCGGCCGGCGTGAACTACGCCGCCCTCGGCGACTCCTACGCCTCCGGCCTCGGCTCCGGCAGCTACACGAGCGAGAGCGGCAACTGCAAGCGCAGCACCAACGCCTACGCCTACCTCTGGAAGAACGCGCACGCGCCGTCGTCCTTCTCCTTCGTCGCCTGCTCCGGTGCCAGAACCGGTGACGTCCTCAACAACCAGCTCTCGGTCCTGAACTCCGGCACGACGCTCGTCAGCATCAGCGTCGGCGGCAACGACGCGGGCTTCGCCAGCACCATGCAGACCTGCGTGCTGGACTCGGAGAGCGCCTGCCTCAACGCCGTCGCCGCCGCGAAGACCTACGCCAACAACACCCTGCCCGGCCAGCTCGACCAGGTCTACGCGGCCATCCACGCCAAGGCGCCCAACGCCCGCGTGGTGGTGCTGGGCTACCCGCACCTCTACAAGGTCGGCGGCAGCTGCATCTTCGGCATCGGCGACACCAAGCGCGCCGCCATCAACAGCGCGGCGGACGTCCTCGACGGTGTCATCGCCAAGCGGGCGGCCGACGCCGGCTTCGCTTTCGGTGACGTCCGGAGCGCCTTCACCGGGCACGAGATCTGCGCTTCCGGCACCACCTGGCTGAACAGCACGACCCTGCCCATCGAGGAGAGCTACCACCCGAAGGCCGCCGGGCAGTCGGGCGGCTACCTCCCGGTGTTCTCCGCGCAGGTCTAGCCGGCGCGGCAGCCGGTGTGCCGGCCGGTCCCGCCCACCTCCGGGGCGGGACCGGCCGGCGCCTCGCTCAACACACCGGCTCACCGCCCCGGCTCACCGCCCCGGCTCACCGCCCCGGCTCACCGCCCCGGTGGGAAAGGGATGCCGGCGAGCACCGGCAGCAGCTCCCGCTCCTCGTGGTCCAGGTGTGCCTCCAGCTCGGCCGACATCCGGGCCAGCTCCGCCCGGAACCGCTCGGGTTCGGCCACCCCGATCCCGGCGAGCAGCTTCACCAGCCCGTCCTTGATCCGGCCGACCGAACGGTGCTCCTCGCCCAGCCGGGCGAGCGTCTCCCGCAGGTGCGGGTGACTCCGCGCCAGCGCGAGGAAGATCGCGGCGTCCTCCCCGGTGTGGTGGTGGGTCAGCCCCGCGCAGAGCGCGAGGCAGTGCTGCCGGATCTGCAGCCCGAGGCCCGGTGGCCGGCCGTCACCGGCGGGCCCGGCCGCGAAGTGGGCCTCCGTCTCGGCCCGGACGTGCCGCAGCTGGGCACGCAGCCAGGTGTGCACCTCCAGCAGTTTTCCCGCCAGGTCGGCCACCTCGCGCGGCTCGGCCCCGGACCGTTCCAGTGCCACCACCGGCAGCACCCGTGCGGTGTGCGCCTGGTAGTCGCCGTACCCGGGGGCCGCCCGGACCACCGCCTCGAACAGTCGGTCCCGCCGGGCGCCCTCGGCCGGCACCGCGACGGCCTCGAACACCTCGGTGCCGAGCTCCACCCGGACCACGGGGTGGGCGAGCAGATTGCGGTACCACTGGGGGTGGTCCGGCGCCCCGGCCGCCGAGGCGACGACCAGCAGCAGACCGTCCGCGCGGACGTACCCGAGCGGCACGGTGTGGTCCTGTCCGGTCCGTGCGCCGGTGGTGGTGAGCAGCAGCAGGTCGCCGCCCTCGAAGGGGCCGCCGACCTCGCCGCCGTTGGTTCGGAATTCCTCGATGATCGCTTGGTTGAAAGACATGGGCATACGCCTGTGGAGTCTCCGGTGCATGGGGAGTGGAGGCCACGGCGCCGCATCGCACGAGCGCAACGGACCGAAGCGGGCGTACGGGCAGCGCCGCAGCCGCTTGCGTCAGATCAGGGAAGCGGAGTGAGAACTCATCGCGCATCGTCCCTCGGTCGAAGGTGCCCGCCCGGTCGCCGGTCGGCCCATTTCTCTTTGGCCGACACCGCGCTGCACGCCCCCCATTACAGTCACCCGCCCACCCCGTGTCAACGAGCTCGATCAGGATCGAGGGCGGCGCGCGCCGCCGCTCTTCCCCCGGGGGAGCGGCGACGCGGGCTCGGGGCTACCGCAGGTATGAGGCCAGGCCGGCCGGCTTCAGCCCGGCGGTGTCGGCGGCGGCGAGGGCGCGCTGGAGGTCTCCGGCAAGGGTGTCGGTCCAGTGCATCAGGACGACGTCGCCGGGGGACAGGGTGCCCTCGTGCCAGATGTTGGAGGCACCCCAGCTGAAGTCGGCGTCGGCGGTCAGCACGTGCTGGATGCCGCAGTTGGCGGCGGCCTGCAGGGTGTCGGCGTTCCAGGCGAAGAACGGCGGGCGGAAGACGGTCGGGGCGGTGCCGAAGGTGCGGACCTGGGCGTCGCGGGCGTCGCAGATCTCGACCTGCTGCTCGGCCGGGCCGAGCGTGGTCAGATCCGGGTGGGAGACGCTGTGGTCCTGGATGGAGGAGCCGGGCACGGCGGTGACGCGGCGGAAGAAGTCGGGGTCGGTGGCGGCCGGCATGGGCAGCGGGAACGCGGTGATCGGCAGCTGGTGGTCGGCGATGAACCGCTCCGCCTCGGGGGTGCGCTGCCAGCCGTCGTCCACGGTGAAGAAGACGACCCGGTCGCTGGTCGGCACCGAGCCGGCGGCGGTGGCCGGAGCGGGCGCCGGACCGTCCACCCGGACGTCGTCGACGGCGAACGGACCCTGCTGGTACCAGCCGTGGACGTACAGCCGGACGGTGCGCGCGTCGGGACCGGTGGTGAACCGGGTGGTCAGCTTCTGCCAGCCGCCGTTGGTGGTCGCCGTCCAGGCCGGGGCGACATCGCGCCCGGTGCCGGTCACGCCGAGGTGGACGAAGGCGCCGCGGACCCAGGCCGAGGCGGTGTACGTGGTGCCGGGCCGGACGGAGACGGTCTGCGCGCACTCGCCGTTGGAGTCATCGTTCGCCGGGGTGACGGCGAGGGCGGAGCCGCCGGAGTGCGGGGCGGTGGTGGTGGCGGACGCCTCGGCGGGGCCGCCGGCGCAGCGCCAGCCGGGGACGCTGCCCCAGTCGGCGAGCGAGGAGGCGGGGATCTCGAAGCCCGGGTTGGTGGCCAGGTTGACGGCGGGCGCCGCGGCCCCGGCGGGTGCGGTGGAATCGGCCGAGGTAGAGGTAGAGGTAGAGGTCGAGGCCGACGCCGGGGCCGCGAGAGCGCAGACGGCGAGTAGCGTGCAGGCGGCGAGCGCCGACAGGCGTGAGGACATGGACACGTGAGGACTCCTGCGTGGGGGCAGTGGAGGACACGCCCGTGGGGAGGGCGTGTGGAACGAGGTGGAGCGCTCCCCGAGGGGCGGGAGCCGTGGGCGTGCCGCACTCAGACCGAGGCAAAACAATGGACTGGACCACTCGGATCGTCAAGGGAGTGACGTACCGTGAGCACGCCGCCCGCCCTGCCGCGAAGAGGATGAGACGGACCGTCAGGAGCTGTACAGTTCCTCGATGTCCGGCCGGTAGTACTCCGTGATCGCCGCCCGGCGCAGCTTCAGCGAGGGCGTCATCAGGCCCTGGTCGATGCCGAACTCGCGCGGCAGCAGCCGGAACGCGCGGATCGACTCGGCGCGGGACACGGCGGTGTTCGCCGCGGCCACCGCCCGCTGGACCTCCGCGTGCAACTGCTCGTCGGAGAGCACCGCCCACGGGTCCAACTGCTCCCGGCCGTGCGACTTCAGCCAGTGCGCCAGGGCGGCCGGGTCGAGCGTGATCAGCGCGGCCACGTACGGGCGGTCGTCGCCGACCACCAGGCACTGCGAGACCAGCGGATGCGCCTGCACCCGCTCCTCCAGCGTGGCCGGGGCGAGGTTCTTGCCACTGCTGGTGACGATCAGGTCCTTCTTGCGCCCGGTGAGGGTGAGGTAGCCGTCCTCGTCCAGCCGGCCGAGGTCGCCGGTGCCGAACCAGCCGTCGTACAGCGACTCCTCGGTGCAGCTCGGGTGGTTGAGGTAGCCGCCGAAGACGCCGGAGCCGCGCACCCACACCTCGCCGTCGTCGGCGATGGCCACCGAGGCCCCCGGGACGGGGCGGCCGACCGTGCCGAGCTTCTGCCGGCCGGCCGGGTTGGCGGTGATCGCGGCGGAGGTCTCGGTGAGGCCGTAACCCTCGTACAGGCTGAGGCCGATGCCGGTGAAGAAGAGGGCGAGCTCCCGGTTGAGGGCCGAGCCGCCGCACATCACGCCGCGCACCCGGCCGCCGAGCACGGCCCGCAGTCGCGGGTAGACGGTCCGCTCGTACGCCAGGTGGCGCAGCCGCAGCCGGGGGCCCGGTCCGGGGCCGTGGCCCAGCGCGCGCTGCTCGCGGGCGGTGGCCCACTCGACGGCCACCTGCCGGGCCTGCTCGAAGAGTTCGCCCCGCCCGGCCTCCTCGGCCGCCCGCCGGGCCTGCTGGAACACCTTCTCGAAGACGTAGGGGACGAGGTGCAGGAAGGTCGGCCGGTACGCGGCGAGCGCGGGCAGCAGGGCCTCGGTGGAGACCTCGGGGATGTGCCCGATCCGGAAGCCGCCGCGGATCGCCGCGATCTGCACCATCCGGCCGTAGACGTGCGCCAGCGGGAGGAAGAGCAGGGTGGACGGCTGGCCGCCGCCGGTGTCCGCGAAGACCTCGGCCCAGCCGTCCAGCAGGGCGTCGGCCGCCGAGGCCAGGTTGGCGTGGGTGAGCATGCAGCCCTTGGGGCGGCCGGTCGTCCCGGAGGTGTAGACGATGGTGGCGACGTTCTCGGCCGCGACGCCGAGCCGCTGGCGGTGGACGAGCGAGTCGGGCACCCCGCGGCCGTCCTCGGTGATCGAGTCGACGCAGCCCCGGTCCAACTGCCAGATGCCGGTGAGGTCGGGGAGCGCGTCGCAGACCGCGCCGACCGTCATGGCGTGGTCCTCGTCCTCGACCAGGCAGGCCACCGCCTGGGTCTCGGCGAGGATCCAGCGGACCTGCTCGGGCGCCGCGGTCGGGTAGATCGGGACGGTGATCGCGCCGATCGACCAGAGCGCGTAGTCGAACAGCGTCCACTCGTAGCGGGTGCGGGACATCAGCGCGACCCGGTCGCCGTACCGGACGCCCCGGGTCAGCAGGCCCTTGGCGAGCGCCAGCACCTCGTCCCGGAAGGCGGCCGCGGTGACCTCGTGCCACTGCGGGTCGCCGTCCGTCCGGCGGGCCAGCTGGACCAGGCCGGACATGCGTTCGGCGGTGTCGTAGAGCGAGTCGGCCAGCCCGCCGGTGGCCGGTGGTCCGGTCGGTGCGGGGGAGCTGAACTCGCGCACATTGCCCCCGATCCCGTTGTGGCCCCTGCCTGCCGGGCCCGTACGGGCGTCCGGATCGGCGGCGCGCTGAACGGTCGGGCAGGTGGAGCGAAACTATCGGATTGCTCTGTCACTGCCCAGGGGTGTGACCGTGACGCGACGAGATCGGCACCGGCCCGTAGGGAAAGTGCCGTGGCGGGGGATGGCCGGGGGTGGGTGGCCGAGGGGTGAATCCGGGATGACAGGGATCATTCGGACATCATCGGGCCGGGGGGCGGGAGAGGGCGGGTTCGACCCTCGAACGAGTGGTCAGGGCGTAGTAGGCTCTCGCAGACCTGCGGCCGAGGCCTCGCCGACCGGCCTGTTCCGACCGCCGGAAACCAGGACGAAAGCCCTGGTTGACAGCCGTGAGCCACCCTGGTCCACAGCCCCGGACAACGACCCCGAACGACAGCCCCACCCGAAGGGCTCGCCCGAGGTCGCGCACCACCCCGCACCACCGCCGCCGTACCGTCACCGCCACCGCCAGCCCGCCTCTGCCGACCGCCCCTTCGAACCGCTCCCCGTCCGCGCCTGGCACTTCCCGACCGAGGACTCCATGCGTCTGCGCAGCAGCTCGATCCGCGCGAAGATCATCGCGCTGCTCCTGGTGCCCATCGTCGCGCTCACCGCCCTGTGGGTGTACGCGACGCTCGCCACCACCGGTGACGTCTGGAGCCAGTTGGCGGTCAGCAGTACGTACAAGGAGTTCGGCAAGCCGGTCGACCAGTACGCGTACGACCTGCAGAACGAGCGCCGCGCCGCCGTCCAGCGGCTGGCCGACCCGAGCTCGCGGGCTGCCCGGGACGCCTTCGAGCAGGCCCAGGCCGTCACCGACCGGGACCTCGTGACGCTGCGGCTGAAGAAGACCGACGACGGGGGCAAGCTCGACGCGGCGCAGCGTGGCCGTTACCTGCAGATCCTCGCGGCCGCCGACCAGCTGACCCCGCTCCGCAGCCAGATCAACCGCTCCTCGCTCAACTGGGAGTTCGCGCTCGGGCAGTACAGCGACCTCGTCAAGCCCACCTTCGGCTTCCGGTCCGCCTTCGTCGCCCGCCAGAGCGGCCAGCTGCCGCGCCAGGGGACGATCCTGATCGAGCTGGCCCGGGCCCGCGAGTACCTCTCCCAGGAGGACGCGGCGATGGAGGGCCTGAGCACCGCCTCCGGTCGGCCCACCGCCGAGCAGTACCAGGTCGCGATCGACGCCCTGCACAACCAGCAGGCGCTGTTCACCGTCTACATCGCCGAGCTCGACCCGGCCGACCAGAGCGACTACATCGCGCTGCGCGGCGGCGAGGCCTGGGCGGCGCTGTCCCGCGCCGAGGCCGACTTCGTGGGCGCGGGCGGGCCGGAGCGAGTGGTCCAGGCGATCAACGGCGACTCCTGGCGGGAGACCGCCGACCGCGCGCTGGGGGACCTCGCCGCCATCAACACCCGGCTGGCCGGGGCGATCGGCGACCGGGAGCGCTCGTACGCGATCGGGCTGCTCTGGCGCGGCGGCATCGCCGGTGCGATCGGCCTGGTCGCGGTGGTGCTGTCGGTGATGATCTCCTACCGAATAGGCCGGGGCCTGGCCCGCGAGCTGATCGGCCTGCGCAACGCGGCCAACGAGCTGGCCGGCACCCGGCTGCCCTCGGTGATGCTGCGGCTGCGCAAGGGCGAGGCGGTGGACGTCGCGACCGAGGCGCCGGAGCTGCAGTTCGGCTCGGCCGAGATCGGCCAGGTCGGGCGGGCGATCAACGCCGTCCAGCGGGCCGCCGTGGAGGCCGCCGTCGAACAGGCGGACCTGCGGCGCGGCGTCTCCGCGGTCTTCGTCAACCTGGCCCGCCGCAGCCAGGTGCTGCTGCACCGCCAGCTGACGCTGCTGGACACCATGGAGCGCCGCACCGAGGACCCGGCGGAGCTGGAGGACCTCTTCAAGGTCGACCACCTCACCACCCGCATGCGCCGCCACGCCGAGGGCCTGATCATCCTGGCGGGCGGCTCCCCGGGCCGGGCCTGGCGCAAGCCGGTGCGGATGGTGGACGTCGTCCGCGCCGCCGTCGGCGAGGTCGAGGACTACGCGCGGGTGATCGTCCGGCCGTTCCCCGGCACCGGGCTGCTCGGCAGCGCGGTCGCGGACGTCACCCACCTGATCGCCGAGCTGGTCGAGAACGCCGCGGTGTACTCCCCGCCGAGCACCCAGGTGACCGTCCAGGGCGAGGTGGTGGCCCACGGCTTCGCGCTGGAGATCGACGACCGGGGGCTCGGGCTGAGCGAACTCGCGCTCGCCGAGATCAACGAGCGCCTCGCGGTGGAGCAGGAGTTCGACCTCGCGGACACCGACCGCCTGGGCCTCTTCGTGGTCAGCCGGCTGGCCCGCCGGCACGGCATCCGGGTCCACCTGCGGCCGTCGCCGTACGGCGGGACGACCGCGGTGGTGCTGATCCCGCGCGAGCTGCTGGCGGAGGCGTCGGACGGGCCGCCGGCCGGGGCGGCTCCCGGCCGGCGTGTGGTGCCGGCCGGGCAGGGCGAGCGCGACCTGGTCGTGGTGCCGCCGCCGGGCGGCGGGGGTACGGCGGGCGGTGCGAGCGGCGCGGCCGACGGCGGGCCGGGGCCGGAGGCCCGCCGGGCCGCCGGGACCGCGTCCGACCAGGGCGGACGCCACCGGGGGAGCGGCGGCCCGCGGCCGTCGGCGCCCGACACCACCCGTACCCCGGGCGGTCTGCCGCGGCGGGCGCGGAACAGGACCGGGCCGACGCTGGTCACGGCCTCGCCGGACGAGGCGGTCCGGGGCCCGGGCCGTCACCGCCGGGAGGGCCTGGCCGCGCCGGAGGGCGCCGAGGCCGGACCGCAGGACGCCCGTGCCGCCGGTGGGCCGGACCGCACGCCGGTCGGGCAGCAGCCGCCGGCCGCCTTCCCCTCCGCCAGGCTGTCCTCGGTCGGTCGGCCCCCGGTCGGGCGGCCGGAAGCCGGGCTGCCCGAGGCCGGGCGATCCTTGGCAGCGCAGCCCCCGGCAGAGCAGCCCTCCGCCGGGCAGGCGGCCGACGGTCCTCGCGCCGGCGGGCCCGGTCCACTGCCGCGCCGCGTCCGGCAGGCCAGCCTCGCGCCCCAGCTCCGGGAGCGCGCCGTCCAGGAGCCCGAGCGGTCGGCCGCCGAGACCGCCCGCGAGCGCTCGCCGGAGGAGGCGCGGGCGACGTTCGCCTCCTTCCAGCGCGGCTTCACCCGGGGCCGCGGTTCGGCCGCCCCCGTCCCGCCCGCCCGGCCGGCCGCCGTGCCCGCGTGGCAGCCGCCGGACCCGAACCGGCGCGCGATCGCACCGGCCCCGGCCCCGGCGGCCCTGCCCGCCCCGCCGCCCGGCGACCGGGCCCCGCTCGCCCGCTGGGTACCGGGCGCGTCGCCCGCCCCGGGCCCCGCACAGACAGCACCCTCGACACCCGCGGTACCGGCACCACCTGCAGCATCCGCAGTGAAGGCACCACCCGCAGTGAAGGCACCACCCGCACCACCCGCTCCAGCGGAAGGAAGAGATTCATGACCACTTCGACGCAGTCGTCCGGGGACCTCAACTGGCTTCTCGACGATCTCGTGGGGCGCGTCGCGGCCCTGCGGCACGCGGTGATCCTGTCCAGTGACGGGCTGGCCACCGGGGCCTCCCGCGACCTCGACCGCGAGGACGCCGAGCACCTGGCCGCCGTCGCGGCCGGCTTCCACAGCCTGGCCAAGGGCGCCGGCGGGCACTTCAAGGTCGGCGGCGTCCGCCAGACCATGGTCGAGCTGGACGAGGCCTTCCTCTTCATCACCGCGGCCGGCGACGGCAGTTGCCTGGCGGTGCTGAGCGAGGCCGAGGCCGACATCGGCCAGATCGCCTACGAGATGGCCCTGCTGGTCAAGCGGGTCGGCGAGCACATGGCCGCCGAGCCGCGCACCGAAGCCGCCCCGCCGGGGAGATGAGCGGCCCGATGGCGGAGGAGGAGCCCGAGCTGGAACAGGACGCCCCGGCCGGGGACGAGTCCGGGGTCGACCTGTTCCAGCCGCGCACCCCGGTCGACGACCGGTGGTTCGACGACGAGGCCGGTCCGGTGGTGCGGCTGTACTCGATGACCCGGGGCCGTACCCGCCCGGTCGAGGACGGCCTGTTCGACCTGATCTCGCTGATCACCGTCGCCGAACCCGGGCCCCGGGCCGGGGCGGTGCCCGCGCTGGTGCTCGCCCCGGAGCACCAGACCATCCTGACCTGGTGCCGCCGCGAGCCGCTGTCCGTCGCCGAGCTCGGCTCCTACACCGACCTGCCGGTCAGTGTGGTCCGTGTGCTGCTCGGCGACCTCTACGACGCCGAGCTGATCAGCGTCACCCGACCCGTTCCGCTCGCCGAGCTGCCGGACGAGCGCCTGCTGCGAGACGTGATCAATGGACTCCGTGCGCTCTGACCACCACGAGAACGCCGCCGCCGGTGCCACGGCCAACGACCCGCCCTGGCGGGGCGGTCCGGCGGTCGCGGTGAAGATCCTGGTCGCGGGCGGCTTCGGCGCGGGCAAGACCACGCTGGTCGGCTCGGTGAGTGAGATCCGCCCGCTGCGCACCGAGGAGGAGCTGAGCGAACTCGGCCGCCCGGTGGACGACACCGCGGGGGTGGAGGCCAAGCGGACCACCACCGTGGCGATGGACTTCGGCCGGATCGACCTGCGCGCCGGGCTGGCGCTCTACCTGTTCGGCACCCCGGGGCAGGACCGGTTCTGGTTCGTCTGGGACGAGCTGGCGCGTGGTGCGCTCGGTGCGGTGGTGCTCGCCGACACCCGCCGACTGGCGGACTGCTTCCCCTCGGTGGACTTCTTCGAGCAGCGCGGCATCCCCTTCGTGGTGGCCGTCAACTGCTTCGACGGCACCGAGCTGTTCGCCGCCGAGGAGGTCCGGGACGCGCTCGACCTGGACCCGGGGATCCCGGTGCTGCTCTGCGACGCCCGCCGGCGCGAGGACGGCAAGGACGTGCTGGTCGCCCTGGTCGAGCACGTCGGCGCACAGCGAAGGGGCGGCCCGGGCCGGTCCTGACCGGTGCTCTGCCGATCAGGCCCGGCGCAGAAGCCGGGGAGCCCGGGCGGTCGCAGGCGGCCGCCGGGAGCCGTCGTCTCATTCGGGCGTCCGCATGCCGGACGTCCGCCGGTCGGAAGGTTGCCTAGACCGGGTCCGGCGTGGAAGGCTCTGGACGAAGGCCGCCCGGCCCTGCGGTTCGGGATGCCTCGGAGCACACCGGAACGCCGTGGGAAGCCCGGCGGCGCACCACGACGCACCGCTCACGCGACCGCGTCCAGGACCAGGGGGAGGGCAGTACCGTGACCGTCGACCACCGCCGCGCCGCGGCCGCGCCGGCCCCGGTCACGCCGGCCCTGACGATCCGCCGGTACATCGACCACGCGCTGATCTGCAGCGCCTGCTGTCGGTGACGGACCGGCCGACCTCCCGGTAGCCCGACGGACTTCGCGGCCCACCCGGTCGTGAAGCATGCTTCTGACGCTTCGTCAATCCGTAGGCCCAGCCGCACCGGACGCCGGTGTCCGGCCGTGCCGCCGTATCCCATGCCCGCTCTCGCGGAGACCATCAGTGAACCTCGCCCGCCCCATCACCACCCCTGCTGCCGCCATGCCTGCCGGCGTGCCGGGAGCGTCGCACCGCGTGCGGTGCAACGGTCCGTTCACATGGTTGAATGGGCGCATGAGCAACGTCGTGGACAGCAGCCGAGGTCACCTCGACCTTGAGCCGTTCTGGCCGTCCCGGCAGCCGCACCTGTTCGACCAGACGTGTCCGGGCTCGCCCAGCGCGTCCCGGCCCGCCGGCCGCTGACCTCGGTTCAGCCCCCGGCAGTACACCCGGTCGACGCGCAGACGACTCCACCCCGTCCGTCACGCGCGAAATGAGCGGCACCATGTCTTCCTCCTCCACGGCCACCCTTCCCCTTCCCGCCGCGACCCCGCACCTGCGCGCGGTCCGCTCCGTCCCGTCGAGCGCCGAACGATGGCACGGCGCCACGATCCCGCCGCACCCCGCCGCCCCCCAGCACCAGTCGGGGCCGCACCACCAGGTCGGCCAGGCGCCGTCGCACTTCGTGGCGCCCGCCCCGGTCGCGGCCCCGGCGCCGCAGGGCGGCCAGGTCGCGCAGGCCCTGCTCGCCGCGCTGCCGGAGGGGGCCACCGTCGTCGCCGCGCTCCCGCAGGGGGCGCTGCCGCAGGCCCTGCTCGCCCAGTACGGCGCGCAGTTCGGCGCCTCGGCCGGCCATCCGATGGTCGGCTACCTGGTGCTGGTGCCCGCCGAGGGCGGCGCCGCCGCGGTCGGCCCCGGCCAGCACGTTCAGGGCGCCCCGCTCCTCGCCGCGCAGGCGCCGGACCCGACCCGGCCCCGCGCTCAGGTCCAGCCGCAGGCCGCCCGCCCGGTCCGGCCCGCCGGTCACGGCATCTCGGTCGACACCGAGCGGCGCAACGCCTACGTCGACGGGCGGTTGCTCGACCTCACCTACCTGGAGTTCGAGCTGCTGGCGCACCTGACCGAGCACCCGCAGCGGGTGCACACCCGTGACCACCTGGTCTCCGCCGTCTGGGGCTACGGCCACGTGGGCGACGGCCGCACGGTGGACGTGCACGTGGCGCGCCTGCGCCGCAAGCTCGGCGCGGCCTACCGCGACAGCATCGTCACGGTCCGCCGGGTCGGCTACAAGTACACCCCGGTGGCGTGACCCGCTGCTGAATCCCGTCGTCACGGGCCGGGCGTTCCTTCGAACGCCCGGCCCGTGTCGCATGAATGACGGTCGGTCAGGCCCGCTGGTCGGGCGGCAGCAGCAGGACGGCCAGTGCGGCGGCGCAGGTCCGCGCGTGCCCCAGGAACCAGTCCAGCCGGTCGTCGGTCAGGTGCGCCGGAGTCGAGCGGACGGCCAGCGCGAACCGGGCCTGCCCGGCGCCGTCCAGTACCGGGACGGCCACGGTGCGGACCCCGGCCGCCGACTCGCCGTCGTTCAGCGCGTAGCCGGCGGCCCGCACCTTCGCCAACTCCTCGTCGAGACGGGCGGGTTCGGTGATGGTCCGGTCGGTGAACGGCAGCAGCGGGCCGATCGTCGAAGGCTGCGGCTCGCCGGGGCGCGGCCAGCCCAGCAGGACCTTGCCCAGCGCCGTCGAGTGCAGCGGGCGCCGCAGTCCGAGCCCGGTGTCCGGGCGCACGGAGGCGCCGACCAGGATGACCGCGTGCGGGCCGCTGCGGATGGCGAGGTCCGCGGTGGCCCCGGTGCGCTTGGCGAGCAGGTCCAGTTCGGGTGCGGCCAGGTGCAGCCCCCGCTGGTGGAAGCTGAGTTGGCCGAGTTCGGCGACGGCCGGGCCGAGCCGGTACCGGGCGGTCTGCTCGTCCTGCTCCAGGAAGCCGGCGCTGACCAGGGTGCGGGCCAGTCGGTGCGCGGTGGAGACCGAGAGGTCCATCCGGCGGGCCAGGTCCGAGGCGCTCAGGTCGGGGCCGTTGTCGTGGAAGCAGTGCAGGAGCCCGAGGGCCCGCTGGACGGCCTGTGCACCGGTCGGCGGGCTCTGGACGGCGGTGGCGGCCTCGGCCATGGCACCTCGCGTTCGGTCCGGCGCCCCGGCGGGTCCACCGGGGTCGGTTCCAGACTATGGCAGCCGCTGCTGCGGAATTGTGTCGGTGGCATTGCAATGGGATGGCGTTGATGAACAACTGATCCCACGATGTGGCAAAAGCTTGCTTCGCGCTCCCTCGCCGTGGAACGCTCGGCACATCGCCCCGGACGGCCCCGTCCGGAGCCCGAGTTGTCGCCCAGGCCACCCAACCGGCAGGAAGGAGCAGCGCCGTGACGACCCACCGGTGCTCCGCCCCCTGCACCTGTTGTCGCTGACCCGCCGTAGCCCCCGAGTCGGTCGAAACGCCGCACCGCGCCCCGGGTCCTCCCAGGTCGGTGCCCTCCCGCGCCGCCGTGGGCCCTTCGCCCGGCCGCGTCACGGCCGGACCGCCCGCCCGCTCCCCGCCCGGTTCCCCGGTCGGCCCCCGTGCAGCCCGCTGCCCAGCCCTCCGCTCAACCCCCTCCCTCCGACCGACCACGCCCGGTGCCGCGCCCCGCCGCTGCCCGTATCCGCCCAGCCAGAGGACCCGCCACCGTGCCCAGCCACGTCCGCTCCACCGCCGATGCCGCCCCCTCCGACGCCGAACCCGCCGCGGCGGCCGGTGTCGCAGCCGACGCCCCGGACACGCTCTGGTTCACCCGCTGCCCCGTCCCCACCGCCACCGGCATCGCCGCCGACCAGGGCCGCTTCGCCCGGGAGTTCGCCGCCGACGGCATCACCGTCCGCTCGCTCCAGGACGCCCCGCCGGAGGTGGCCGCCGACCACCACTACACCCACGCCCTCACCGGCCTGTTCCGCGAAGGCGGCAACGTGCCCGCGCTCTGGGCCCGTTCGCGCGGCGAGCGGACCCGGCTGATCGGTCTCACCTGGATCGAGGAGCGTCAGGTCGTCCTGGTCCGGGCCGGCAGCGGGATCGGCTCGCCCGGGCAGCTGCGCGGGCTGCGACTGGCCGTCCCACGCCATGGGATCGGCATCGACTTCTGGCGGGCGATGGCCCTGGCCGGCCTGCACGGCGCCCTCGCCACGGCCGGACTCACCCTGGACGACGCCGAGTTGGTCGACGTCCCGGCCGCCCCGGGCGGTGGGCAGTGGGCCGCCGAACTGGCCGCGCTGCGCGACGGCGTGGTGGACGCGGTGTACGTCAAGGGCGCGCTGGCCGTCGAGGCGGCCCGCCGGATCGGCGCCGAGGTCGCGATCGAGCTGGACGCCGTGCCGGACCGCCGCCGCCGGGTCAACAACGGCACACCGCGCCCGGTCACCGTCCACCAGCGGCTGCTGGACGAGCGTCCGGACCTGGTCGCCCGCTTCCTGGCCGTCCTCCTGGAGGCCGCCGACTGGGCCGCCGGGAACCCCGCCGAGGTGGCCCGGATCCTGCGGGCCGAGACCGGCGCCGGCGCCGAGGGCGTCGCCGGGGCCTACGCGGCGGGCGGTCACCGCACCCTGCACCTCGACCTCTCGCAGGAGCGCCTCGGCCTGTTGGAGCAGCAGGAGCGCTTCCTGCGCCACCAGGGCTTCCTCGCCGCCCCCGTCGACGTCGCCGCCTGGGCGGACCCCGAGCCGCTGCGCGCCGCCCGCGCCCTGCTCGCCGCCCGCCGCGCCGCGGCGGGGCCGGCCTGAGGCCGCTCACCCCACGCCGCCGCCCCGCCCGCCGCGCCGCCCTGTCCGCGTCGCTGACCTGCCCCCCGCCGCCCCCGCCGCTGTCCTGCCCACTGCCGCGCCCGCCGGCCTGCCGATTCCCCTGGAGCTGACCGTGAAGACCCGCCGCCTCGCCCTCGCCGCCACCGCGTTGCTCACCACCACCGCCCTGGCCGCCTGCGGTTCGTCCGCCGGTGGCGCCAAGGCCTCCGCCGACGGGGGAGGCAGGGCCGAGGTGGTGCTGCGCCTGCCGGACCCGGGCAACAGCGGCTTCCTCGCCCTGGGCAAGAAGGACGGCTCGCTCGACCGGGCCCTCGCCGCCGTCCACGCCAAGGTCGCCTGGACGGGGAGCGCCGGCCCGTTCGCCCCTGCCGCCCAGGCGCTCTCCGCCGACCAGCTCGACGTCGCGCTGGGGTCGATCACCTCGGCCGTCGCCGCCCTGGCGCAGAAGCCAGGCTTCAAGCTGTTCGCCCAGACGGCGCCGGACGGCGTGGGCGAGGGCATCCTGGTGAAGAACGACTCGCCCATCAAGTCCGTCCAGGACCTGGCCGGCCGGAAGGTCGCGGTGAGCCAGGGCGGCACCAGCGAGTACCTGTTGCTCAAGGCCCTGGAGAAGAGCGGCGTGCCGGCCGATCGGGTCGAACGCGTCTACCTGCGCGCCGACCAGACCTCGGGCGTCTTCAACTCCGGCCAGGTGGACGCCTGGGCGACCTGGAACACCTTCTCCACCCCGTCGATCGCCAACTCCGGCGCGCACTTCCTGGTCAACGGCAAGGAGGTCGGCTCCGACAACTACGCGGTCTGGGCGGTGCGCAACGGCTTCGCCGACAAGCACCCGGAGGTGGTCAAGGCCTTCTACGCCTACCTGCACGACGGCGGCCTGAAGGAGAAGGCGGACCCGGCGGGCTACCTCAACGTGTTCACCGACTCCGGGCCGACCGCCGTCACCCCCGCCGAGAAGGAGATCGCGGTCGCCGTCACCCGGCAGAGCGCCACCGCCGACGTCATCACCGAGGCCGACACCGCCCGTTTCGCCACGGTGGCGGCGTTCTTCGCCGACCAGAAGGTCACCAAGCAGCTGGTCGACGTCAAGCCGTACCTGATCGACATCGCCACCCTCGCGGACGGTGCCAAGTGAGCACCGTGACCGACGCGCCCG
The DNA here is from genome assembly GCF_055561235.1 of Kitasatospora sp. NPDC022856. Lineage (NCBI taxonomy): Bacteria > Bacillati > Actinomycetota > Actinomycetes > Kitasatosporales > Streptomycetaceae > Kitasatospora > Kitasatospora sp. NPDC022856. Next base: position 21,208 of record NZ_JBVHHE010000011.1, read on the forward strand.
CCGTCACCCGGGAGGCCACCGGGGACGCCACCGGGGACGCCACCGGGGACGCCGCCACCGGGGCCGCCACCGCCGACGACGGCACCGTCGCGGCCCTCGAAGCCGGTCTGGTCGCCCCGCGCACCCGGCTGCCCGCGCCCCGCCCCCGCGCCGTCGCGCTGATCCTGCGCACCATCGGCCCGCTCGCCCTGCTCGGCGGCTGGGCGCTGGCCTCCGCCACCGGGGCGCTCACCCAGGACGTGCTCGCCTCGCCCGCCCAGGTCGCCGACGCGGTCGGCGAGCTCTGGGGCAACGGCCAGCTCACCGACGCGCTCACCGTCTCGCTCACCCGGGCCGGCCTCGGCCTGGTCTTCGGGGCCGGCGCCGGGCTGGTGCTCGGCGTCGTCACCGGGTTCTTCCGGCTGGGCGAGGAGCTGCTGGACTCCGCGGTGCAGGTCCTGCGCACGGTGCCGTTCCTCGCCCTGGTCCCGCTCTTCATGGTCTGGTTCGGCATCACCGAGACGGCGAAGATCGCCCTGATCGGGGTCGCGACCAGCTTCCCGATGTACGTCTCCACCTCCGGGGGCGTGCGCAACACCGACCGCAAGCTGATCGAGGCGATGCGCAGCTTCGGTCTCGGACGCTGGGCGATCGTCCGCACCGTGGTGTTGCCCGGTGCGCTGCCCTCGCTGCTCTCCGGGTTGCGGCTCTCGATGACGCTCAGTGTGATCGCGCTGATCGCCGCCGAGGAGATCAACTCCACCGAGGGCATCGGCTATCTGATGGCCCAGGCGCAGAACTTCTCGCGCACCGACGTCCTCGCCGTCTGCATCCTGATCTACGGGCTGCTCGGCCTCACCGCGGACGGTGTGGTCCGCCTCCTGGAGCGCTTCCTGATGCCCTGGCGCAAGGCCACCCAAGGAGCGGGCCGATGAGCACCCCGACCACCACCGCCACCACCGCGTCCCCGACCGCCACCGCGACCCCGACCACCGGCGCCGTCGCGGCCGGGGACGGCGCCCCCGCCGTCCACCTGCGCGGCCTGCGCCGGGTCTTCGGCACCCGGGCCGTCCTCGACGGGGTGGACCTGTCCATCGCCCGGGGCGAGTTCGTCGCCCTGCTCGGTGCCAGCGGAACCGGCAAGACCACCCTGCTGCGGATCCTCGGCGCCCTGGACAGGGCCGACGCCGGTACGGTGCTCGTTCCGCCGGTCCGCACGGTGGTCTTCCAGGAGCCCCGCCTGGTGCCGTCCAAGCGGGTGCTCGCCAACGTCACCGTCGGGCTGCCGCGCGGCGCCGCGACCCGGGAGACCGCCCTGCGGGCACTCGCCGAGGTCGGGCTGGAGAAGCACGCCGACGCTTGGCCGGCCACCCTCTCCGGCGGTGAGGCGCAGCGGGCGGCGCTCGCCCGGGCGCTCGTCCGGGAGCCGCAACTCCTCCTCCTGGACGAGCCGTTCGCCGCCCTGGACGCCCTCACCCGGCTACGGATGCAGGACCTGGTCGGTGACCTCGTCCGCCGCCACCGCCCGGCCGTCCTGCTGGTCACCCATGACGTGGAGGAGGCCGTCCGGCTCGCCGACCGGGTCGCCGTCCTGCGGGACGGCAGGCTGGTCCGCGACGAGCGGGTCGCCGTCGAGCGCCCCCGGGACCCGGCCGACCCGGCCTTCGCCGAGCTGCGCCGCCGCCTGCTCGCCGACCTCGGCGTCCACTGACCCCGCGCTCCGCATTCCCCACCCCCCAAGTCCCCGCCAGTACACCGGAGATCACCATGGCCATCACCCTCGGCGTCCACGCCAGCAACCCCTCGCTCTACTACCTCTCCCGGCTGGACCACCTGGCCGAGGAGCTGGCCCCGCTCGGTGAGACCGGCGTCTTCCACCACTACGCCGACGGCACCCGTACGGGCGCCCTGCTGGCCGACGGCACCATCGACTTCGGCGGCACCGGCTCCACCCCGCCGGTCACCGCCCAGGCCGCCGGCCACGACCTGGTGTACGCGGCGGTCTCCGCTCCCCGCCCCGACCACGGTGCGCTGCTGGTGCTCGCCGACGGCCCGGTGGCCTCCGTCGCCGACCTGAGGGGCGGCACCGTCGTGCTGGCCGTCGGCTCCTGGCAGACCCACCTGCTGGCCAAGGCGCTGCACGCCGAGGGCCTCTCCTACGCGACCGACATCACCCCGGTCCGCCCGGCCGCCGACGAGGACCAGGCGCAGCGGCTGCGCGACGGCGAGATCCTCGGCTGGATCGCCCAGGGCGCCGAACTGGCCGCCGCCCGCCGGAGCGGGCGGTTCCGCGAGCTGATCCGCACCGGTGACGTCATCACCGACCGCTCGGTGTTCTTCACCCGCCGGGACTTCGCCACCGAGCGCCCCGAGGTGGTGGCGGCGATCGCGGCCGCGCTGCGCCGGGCCGATGCCTGGGTGGCCGCCCACCCGGCCGAGGCGGCCGCGATCGCCGCCGCCGACCTGGGCGGGGCGGTGGAGGACTGGGAGCAGGCGCTGACCGCCCTGCCGTGGCGGCTGGAGCCCGCCACCGCCGAGTTCGTCGCCGAGCAGCAGGAGGCCGCGGACATCTTCCACGGCGTCGGCTTCATCGACCGCGCGCTGACCGTCGCCGACGCCCATCTGCCCGCGCTGGAGGCCCCGGTGGCCGCCGCACTCGCCAAGGCGGTCTGACCCGATGGCCTCCGAAGTCCTCTGGTACATCATCCCGCGCGAGGGCCACTACCCCTGGGAACCGGCCGGCCGACGCCCGGTCGACCTGCGCTACCTCCAGCAACTCGCGGGCAGCGTCGAGCGCCTGGGCTACACCGGTGCGCTGCTGGCGACCGACCTCTACGACGTCTGGGACCTCGGCAACGCGCTGGCCGCCGCCACCACCCCCGCGTTCAAGCCGCTGCTGGCCGTCCACCCCGGGCTCATCTCGCCCACCCTGCTGGCGAAGATGGCGCTCAGCTTCGACCACCTGCACGGCGGCCGGCTCCGGTTCAACGTCGTGAACGGCTCCACCGCGCAGCTGCGCGAGTACGGCCTGGACGTCGAGCACGACGACCGGTACCGGCTGAGTGCCGAGTACTGGTCGATCGTCCGGCGCCTCACCTCCGGTGAGGTCTTCGACCACAAAGGCGAGTTCTACGACCTGAAGAACGCCGGCGCGAGCCTGCGCGAACTCGCTCCCGTCCAGCCGGGCGGCATCCCGCTCTGGTTCGGCGGCAGTTCGGCGGCCGGTATCGAGATGGCCGCCGAGCACGTGGACGTCTACCTGACCTGGGGCGAACCGCCCCAGCAGCTCCGGGAGAAGCTGGACCTGGTCCGCGAGCGCGCCGCCGCGTACGGGCGCACCCTGCGGATCGGCCTGCGGCTGCACCTGATCGTCCGCGACACCGAGGACGAGGCCTGGGCCGCCGCCGACCGGCTGCTCGACGTCACCAGCGAGGCCACCTACGCCCGGCAGCTCGGCGGGGCGACCGGTGAGGACGGCGTCGGCTGGCAGCGCCAGTTCCGCCAGCACGGGGGCCGAGTGCCCGCGCGGGCGAGGGAGTTGGAGAGCCACCCGAACCTGTGGCCCGGGATGAGCCTGTTCCGCCCCGGCCCCGGTACGGCGGTGGTCGGTTCGACCGCCCAGGTGGTCGAGCGTCTCCAGGAGTTCGAATCGCTCGGTGTGGACACCTTCATCCTCTCCGGCAACCCGCTGCTCGAAGAGGCGCACCGGGTCGCCGAGACGGTGCTACCCGCGCTCGGCGTGGGCCGCCGTTAGCGGAGGGGCGAAGGTGCCCGGCAGCACGGGGAACGGCACCGGCGAGGTCAGTGCCAGCTGTCGGGCGAAGCGCGCGAGAGTGCGCAGGAGGAGCGTCCGCACGGGGACTCCAGGGTCTCGAAGGACGTGTGCGGACGGTACAACGCCCGAAGTCCCGGCAGGTCACGCGGAGTCGCCCGAGGAAGCTCGGGGCGGCACTGTACGGACTGCCGGGACTTCGGACCGGCCGGATCAGACGGCCAGGACGGCTCAGCGGCTCAGCGCGTCGATCTCCGCGAGGTCCTCGGCGGTCAGCGGGCCGCCGTTCAGCGCGTCGATGTTCTGGTCGAGCTGGGCGACGCTGCTCGCGCCGATGATCACCGATGCCACCCGGTCGTCGCGGAGCACCCAGGACAGCGCCAGCTGGGCGAGGGTCTGCCCGCGCCGCTCGGCGACGTTGTTCAGCGAGCGCAGCTGCTCCAGCTTCGGGCCGGTCAGCGCCTCCTTGTTCAGGAACCGCCCGACCGACATCCGCGACCCGGCGGGCACCTCACCGGAGAGGTAGCGGTCCGTCAGTAGCCCCTGGGCGAGCGGGGAGTAGGCGATCAGGCTGGTCCGGGTGTCGCCGACCGCGTCCAGCACCCCCTCCTCCACGGAGCGGTCGAGGATCGAGTAGGCGGACTGGTTCAGCAGGGCCGGGGTGCCCAGCTCGCGCAGGATCGCGACGGCCTCCCGGTGCTGCTCGGCCGGGTAGTTGGAGATCCCCGCGTACAGGGCCTTCCCCGAGCGGACGGCCGAGTCCAGCGCGCCCATCGTCTCTTCGAGCGGGGTGTCCGGGTCGTGGCGGTGCGAGTAGAAGACGTCCACGTAGTCCAGGCCCATCCGGCCCAGCGACTGGTCCAGGCTGGCCAGCAGGTACTTGCGGCTGCCGCCGTCGCCGTACGGGCCGGGCCACATGTCCCAGCCCGCCTTGCTGGCGATGAACATCTCGTCCCGGTACGGGCGGAAGTCCTGCGCGAAGAGGTAGCCGAAGTTGCGCTCGGCGCTGCCGTACGGCGGGCCGTAGTTGTTCGCCAGGTCGAAGTGGGTGACGCCCCGGTCGAAGGCGCGGCGCAGCACCGCCCGCTGCACCTCCAGCGGCTGGGCGTCACCGAAGTTGTGCCACAGGCCGAGCGAGACGGCGGGCAGCTGGACGCCACTGCGGCCGGCCCGGCGGTAGGTCATCGAGGCATAGCGGTCATCCGCGGCGAGGTACGTCATGCCGGACATCCTGCCAGGACCGTCGCCCCGATCAAGCTCTTGCCCCGCCCCTGACCGGTGCATATGCTCGCGGTGGATCGTGTGTGTGCGAGGCGAAGGGGAGCCGGTATGACCATCTGCGCAGCTCTCCCGCGCTGTTGTCGCCCCGTCCGCGGCTCGCGCTGACGCCGCCGCCGCCCAAGCTCCTCTCCCGCCCCGCCGCCGCTCCCGTGTGAGCGCGATCGGCCCCTGGGCGCGGGGCCGCCGGGGCCCGGGTGCGCCGCGCCGCCGTTCCCCCCGGGATCCCCGTTCCCCCGGGATCCCCGTTTCCCTCCGGATCCCCGGACCTCCCCGGTGGATCCCCGCCGAGCGCCGGCGCACCCCGCCGAGCGACCACCGAACGCCCCACAAGGAGACCGCCATGCGGTTCACCGTCTCGTCCCTCGTCTCCAACGGACCCGACCCCGTCACCGGAGTGCGGCGCACGACCTACGAGAAGCTGCACAACGTCATCGACCAGGCCGTCACCGCCGAACGGCTCGGCTACGACGGCTACGGCGTGGGGGAGCGGCACGGCGAACCGTTCCTCTCCCCGGCGCCCCCCGTGCTGCTCAGCGCCATCGCTGCCCGCACCTCCACGATCCGGCTCTTCACCACCGTCACGGTGCTCAGCATCCTGGACCCGGTGAGGGTCGCGGAGGACTACGCGGTGCTCGACCAACTCTCCGGCGGCCGACTCGAACTGATCATCGGCAAGGGCAATGACCCGCGCCACTTCGACCTGTTCGGGCTGCCGGAGGACCGCCAGTGGGACGCACTGGCCGAGAACTACGGACTGCTGCACCGGCTCTGGCGGGAGGAGAAGGTCAGCTGGGAGGGGAGCACCCGCCCGCCGCTCAGGGAGGTCACCACCTCGCCGCGTCCGTACCAGGACCCGATCCCGGTCTGGCACGGCAGCGCGACCAGCGAACAGTCCACCGACCTCGCCGCCCGCTTCGGCGACCCGCTGTTCTCCGCCAACTCCTTCCATCCGCTGGCCAAGTACAAGGCGCTGGTCGACCACTACCGCGAGCGCTGGGAGCACTACGGCCGCGACCCCAAGGACGCCCGGGTCGGGACGAGCTTCGGCGGCCTGTTCGTCGCCAGGCGCTCGCAGGACGCGATCGAGGGCTTCCGCCCGTACTGGGACGCCCTGCTCGGCTCGGCGGCCGGAAGGCACAACAACTCGCCGTTCGAGTCGCTGGAGGACGCGCTGGAGCGCGGCTCGGCGCTGGTCGGCAGCCCGCAGCAGGTGATCGAGAAGATCCACCGCTATCACGAGGCGTTCGGCAACGAGGTGGTGGGCATCGGCGTGGACGCCCTCACCGAGGAGGTCCAGCACGAGCAGCTGGAGCTGTTCGCCGCCGAGGTCGCCCCGGTGATCCGCCGCGAGCTGCCCTGACCGGCGGCCCCGCGCGCACCGCCGTCACCCGGTGAGGCCGGTCGCCTCGCGGGGCTCCGGCAGCCGCCGTCGTGGTTCTGTACCTACTGGTATGTACATCGGACGTACCAGTAGGTACAGTCGCCGCATGGCAACGGCAACCCGGACGTCATCGCCGCGGTCATGGTCGCCGTCGTCCGGGGCGGCTACGTGCTCGCCCGCGCCGCCGGTACGGCCGAGCCGTTCGACCGGGCCGTCCCGGACGCCCTCGGGCTGCTCGCCGCGTACCGCGCCGGCCGGGACCGCCTACCGGCCGAGGTGAGCGGCCCCGCCCTGTCCGAAGCCCCCACCAGGAGCCCGACGTGCACGCCATGCAGTACGAGATCACCCTCCCCGCCGACTACGACATGGGGATCATCCACCGGCGGGTCGCCGAGAAGGGCCACCTGCTCGACGCCTACCCCGGCCTCGGCCTCAAGGCGTACCTGGTGCGCGAGCGCGGCCGCGACGACTCGCCCGTCAACCAGTACGCCCCGTTCTACCTCTGGCGGACCGCCGAGGGCATGAACAGCTTCCTCTGGGGCCCGGGCTTCCGGGGCCTGAGCGCCGACTTCGGCCGTCCGGCCGTCCGACACTGGCTCGGCGCCGGTCTGCGCCACGGAGGTCCGCGCCGGGACGGACCGCCGCGCGGTGGTCTGCTGCGCGGCGACGCGGACGGGTCCGCCGGCTTCGCCAGCCGCGACCTCGAACCCCTCCCGGACGGCGCCGACCCGGCCGAGGCCGTCGAGGCCGCCCTCGCGTCCCTGCCCGACCACCCGGCGCTGCACACGGCGGCCGTCGCCGTCGACCCCGACCGCTGGGAACTGCTGCGCATCGCGCTCTGGAGCGGCCCGGTCCCGGAGGACGCCCCGGGCACCCGCTACCGGGTGCTGCACCTGTCGACCCCCGAACTCGACCGGCTGCCCGCCGACCGCAACTGGTGAAAGGACCACACGCCGTGAACCCCGCCGACCTCGTCCCCGCGCCGCTCGACCGCGCCGCCGGCTACGCGCTCCTGGACGAACTCGCCGGGCCGCAGACCCAGGCCGCCACCCTGACCGGCCTGGACGCGCTGGCGCCCGGCTTCGCCGACTGGATCGTCACCAGCCTCTTCGGCGGCACCTACCAGCGGCCCGGGCTGGCGCTGCGCGACCGCCAGGTGGCCAACCTGGCCGCGCTCACCGCCCTCGGCGGGGTGGAGCCGCAGCTCGCCGACCACGTCCGCAACAGCCTGCGGGTCGGGCTGAGCAGAGAGGAGATCACCGAGGTGCTGGTCCACCTCGCGCCCTACGTCGGCGTGCCCAAGGCCCTGGCCGCCCTGCGGGTGGCGAAGACCGCCTTCGCCGAGGCGGAGACCGGGGGCCGGGCCGCGTGAGCGCTTCTGTCGACAGTGCCGCCGAGGTTGCCGCCGGCGCCGGGGGCGGTGCCGTCCGCACCGTTCTGGGTGACCTCGACCCGGCCGAGTTCGGCGTCTGTGACGCCCACGACCACCTGTTCCTGCGCAGCCCCCGGCTGCCCGGCGAGGAACTGGACGACCCGGCGGCCGCCGAGCGGGTGCTGCGCGACTTCGCGGCGGCCGGCGGCCGGGCGATGGTCCAGTGGACCCCGCACGGCATGGGCCGCGGCGCCTTCGCGCTCCCCGGTCTCGCCCGCGCGACCGGCGTCCACCTGGTCGCGGCCACCGGCCTGCACCAGGACGTCCACTACGACCCGCGGTGGCTGGCCGAGCGCTACGAAGGGCTCGCCGAGCTGTTCACCGCCGAGCTGACCACCGGTCTGCGCGCCGCGCCCGCGGGCGTCCGGGCCGGACTGATCAAGGTGGCGGGCGACTACCACGGCCTCGGCCCGCACACCCGCCGGGTGATGGCGGCGGCGGCCGAGGCGCACCACGCCACCGGCGCGCCGATCGCCGTCCACCACGAACTCGGGACCGCCGCCTCGGAGGTCCTCGACCTGCTCTGCGGGCAGCACGGCGTGCCGGCCCACCGGGTGATCCTCGGCCACCTCAACCGGCTGCCCGACCTGCGGCTGCACCGGCACCTCGCCGGCTCCGGCGCCTACCTGGCCCTGGACGGTCCCTCCCGGGCCCATCACGCCACCGACCACCACCTGTTCGACACCGTCGCCGCGCTGGTCGAGGCCGGCCACGCCGACCGGCTGCTCCTCGGCGGTGACACCACCACCCGCACCGCCCGGCACAGCCCCGGACCCACCCACCTGCTCACGGCCCTCGCTCCGCGCCTGGACCGCGAGTTCGGCCCGGACCTGGCCCGACGCCTCCTCGTCACCAACCCCGCCCAGGCCCTGACCGTCCGCTGGGCGCCCCACTGAGCGCTCTGCGCCGCCGGGCCGCAGTGGCTGCCACCCACCGGGGTGGGGCGGTCCGAGCCGATGACAGGTGCACCGGCTGTTCCGCGGGCTGCTCACCGACCCGCTGCGTTGCCTGCCCGGCGGGGCCGCTCGACCGGGACTCGGGCGGGCTGCCCGGTGGGCCGGGCAAACCGATACCGGTCGCGGCGCGCGCGGCGGCCGACTCGTGGGCGTTCGTCGAGGGCTCGTGCTGCCGGGCCGGTGGGGTCGGCGCGTTCGGCACAGCCGTCCGAAGCGTCGAGCCGTTCCCCGGGGGTGGAGTGCGGTCCGAGTAGGCCGGTCAGGGCTGCGGAGAGGGCACTGGTCGTTCCGTCGGTCCTGTGCTGCGGGCCACGCGGCGCCGCGTTGGCGGGCGGCCGCCCGGCCGAGGCCGAGTGCTCGGAGGATCGGCCGGCCCGATGTGCCGAGCCGGTGGCCGAGGAGGAGTAGGCGGAGAGCGGTTCGGCGGACCGGTACGGGCTGCGCCGTCCCCGGGCCGACCGCTGAGGACCGGGCGGTGCCGCGTTGGCGGGCGGCCGCCCGGCCGGGGCCCGGGTCAGCCGCCGAGTGCCCGGAGGATCGGCTGTCCCAGTGCGCCGAGCCAGCCCGCCAGGGCCGAGAGGGGCCCGAGCAGGCCGGTACCGGCGGCGACGAGTGCACCGGCCGAGCCGAGCAGGCGGGTGATCCTGGTGAGTCGGCCCGCGACCGCCTCGCGGTCCGGCTCCGGTCGCGCGACCTCCGTGTCCAGCGCGTCGAGTTCGGTCCGGACCTGAGGGGCGACCGCCGGTGGCAGCTGCGCCCGCTCGGCGGCGGAGCGGAGTTCGCCGACCAGCGCGCGGACGTCCTGCCCGGCCGCCGTGAAGTGGCCCGTCTGGCCGCCCCGGACCGTCTGGTCACCGGCGACGTTGTTGATCACGCCGCCCTGCTGGTTGCCGATGTTGAAGACCATGGCGTCCCTCCGGGGAGTCGGTCCTTGGACGCTGGGGAGTCTCAGCGGGGCGGTGGCGCCTGGAGCCGCTGCGCTTCCGCCGACTCGAAGCGCCGCCGACGGGAGGTGACCACGATGTGCAGGACGATTCCGACGAGGATCAGAACACTGCCGATCGCGGCCACCCCGAAGCCGATGGCGCCCACCGGCATACCGCCGATCTCCGGGCCGAGGACATTGGGCACGGTCAGGTCGGGGCTGTCGGTGTTGGCCGCGTCGTTGGTCTCGGCGATGAAGCGGATGATCGCCCAGCCGTAGACCGCGCCGCCGACCACGAAGAGCAGGAAGCCCGCCACCACCAGGTGCCGCGCCCTGGTCCGGGTTGCCGCGATCTCGCGGAAGAAGCTCTCCCGCCGGGCCTGCGTGACGTAGTTGTACTGGTCGCCCGCGACGTTGCTGAGGTTGCCCGCCTGCTGCTGCCCCACCTCGAACCGGCGCTCCGCCCCGTACGGCGGTGCCGCCGGGCGGTCGGGCGGCCCGGGCGGTGGCGGGCGGCGGCCCGGCGGGGGCGGCCGCGCCGACGGGTACTGCGGCGGCGGAGGGTACTGCTGTGGTGGGTACTGCTGCTGCGGCGCCGACGGCGGTACGAGCGGACCCCGCAGCCCGCGCGGCTGCTCCTGCGGTTGCCGGTACTCCTGGCGCTCCTGGTACTCCTGGCGCTCCGACGGCTCCGGCTGGAGCGGCAGCGCGGCGGTCCGAGTCACATCGGCGGGCCGCTCCGCCGGGCTCTGCGCCGGGTCCCCCGTGCCGGGGCCGGGAAGGATGGCGGTGGCGGCCTCCCACGGGTCCTCGTAGTGCACCTCGAAGGGGCCGAAGTCCAGGACGTCCCCGGCGTGCAGCTCCTCCTGTCCGTGCACCGGGTGACCGTTGAGCCGGGTGCCGTTGGTGGAGGCCAGGTCCTCGACGGTGGTGTGACCGGCCGACCGCTGCACCACGGCGTGGCGCCGGCTGACGCCGGGCTCGCCCACCCGGATCTGGCAGGTGGCGTCCCGGCCGACGAGCAGCGGCCGGTCGGTCAGTTCGAAGACCTCGCCCTGGAGCCGGCCGGGGGTGTCGACGACGAGACGGGGTAAGGCTTGATCCCGCGACGGTGAGCTCATGGCACGGCCTCCTGCCGGGCGGGCTGCTGAACCACCGGCGGCGGCGACACGGTGCGGCGTCCGTCCGCCGGCTCGGGTGCCCTCACCTCCAGTAAAGGCCACCTCGGTGCCTCGGGACAGCCCCCGGGGCCCACCGGGTCGGCCAGCCGTCCGGTCGGGGGTCACATGTGGGTGCCGCCGTCGATCCGGATCTCGGTGCCGGTGACGAAGGCGCCGTCGTCCGAGGCCAGCATGGCGATCACGCCGGCCACCGTCTCCGGCCCGGCGAAGCCCTGGCCGAGCGCGGGGGAGAGCTTGGCGAGCAGGCTGAAGTCGGCGTCGGCGGGCAGGCCCGGGTTGTTGGTCATGCCGCTGTCGATGCTGCCCGGGGCGACGCAGACCGCGCGCAGTCCCCGCTTGGCGTACTCCGAGGCGATCGCGTGGGTGAACGACTGGATGCCGCCCTTGGTCGCGGCGTAGGCGGCCATGTAGGGGTGCGCGAAGGTCGCGGAGGTGGAGCTGAAGTTCACCACCACGCCCCGCCCGTCGGCGAGCAGGGCCGGCAGCGCCTCGCGGGTCATCAGGAAGGTGCCGGTCAGGTTGACCGCGATCAGCGTGTTCCAGAACTCCAGGCTGGTCTCGTGGGTGTGCGAGGAGCGCAGGATCCCGGCCGCGTTGACCAGGACGTCGAGCCCGCCGAGTCCGGCCACCGCCTCGGCCACGCCTGCGCGGACGGCGGCCTCGTCCGAGATGTCCACGACCGAGGTCGTCAGCCGGTCGGCGGTCCCGTCACCGGTCGCCCGGTCCAGGGTGGCCTTCAGGCCGTCCTCGTCGACGTCGACCGCGACGACCCGCCCGCCCTCGGCGAGGATCCGGTGCACGGTGGCCTGGCCGATGCCCGAGCCGCCGCCGGTGATCAGGACGATCCGCCCGCTGAAGCGCTCCATGGTGGTTCTCCGTTCGTTCGTGGTCTCGCGACCTCGAATGACACGGTACGCCGAAGTGGCACGTCGTGCCAATAAGTCGCGCTGGGCCAAAGTGGCACGATGTGCCACGCGGATTCGGTTGGACGGTCATACCGCTGACGACCGCCCGGCGCGGAACGCCGCCGAGGCGCGCCGCGCCACCCGGGCGAGTCACGCCACTCCGGCACAACACGCCATCCCGGCACGCCGCGCCATCCCGGCACAACACGCCATCCCGGCACGCCGCGCCATCCCGGCACAACACGCCATCCCGGCACGTCGCGCCACCGCGTGCGTCGGTACGCGTACGCTGAGTGCTGTGATCGGACGCCCCACCCTGAACCAGCGCCGCCGTGACACCACCCGGCTGGAGATCGCCCGTACCGCCGCCGCGCTCTTCGCCGAGCGCGGGGCCGAGGCGACCACCGCCGAGGAGATCGCGCTCGCCTCCGGCATCTCGGTGCGCACCTTCTACCGCTACTTCTCCGTGAAGGAGGACGCCGTCGCCCCGCTGCTGGCGGCCGGCGGCCGGCGGTGGGTGCTGCTCTTCGCGGAGAGCTCGGCGGATCTGCCGGTCCGCGAGGCGCTGGAGCGTTCGGCGGTCGAGTCGCTGACGCCCACCGACACCCCGGGCGTGGAGGCCATGCACTGGACCCGCGACCTGCTTCGCGACCCCCGTCTCGACTCGGTCTGGCAGCGCGTGCACGCCGATTCGGAGGAGCGGCTGCGCGCGGTGCTCACCGCCCGCTGCCCCCGGGGTACCGACGAGCTGGAGATCCGGCTCGCGGCCGCCGCCGCGACCACCGCCATCCGGGTGGCCCTGGAGGAGTGGGCCTTCTCCGACGCCCCCGCCGCCGGGCCCGGCTCGCCCCAGGAGCTGGGCGCCCGGTGCATGCGCGAACTGACCGCCGGTCTGCGCCTCTGGAGCAGCGTCAGCTGACGCGACCTCAGGCCGGCCCGCCCGTCGCATCGCCCGTCACACCGCCCGTCGCATCGCCCGTCGCATCGCCCGTCACACCGCTCGTCACACTGCCCGTCACTCCGCTCGTGCCAGCCCGCTCTCCCGCGGTCCCGGCACCACCCCGGTCGCCATACCCGCTGGTCGGCGGGTCCACGGGGGCCCGGCGGGCCGCTAGGGTTGTTGATCGCGCCTCGGTGGTGGCTTCCGTGGTGGACGGGGGAACCGGGGCGGCCGTTCCGGTTGTCCTGACAGATGTCCTGACGACGGGTATGGGGGAGTTCGAGGCGTGGGAGCAAGTAGGACATGGGTCTGACGAGCCACAAGGTGCTGGCGCTGACCGTATTGATCGCCGTCGTGATGATGGCCGGCACGGTCTGGCTGTGGCCGAGACTGTCGAAGACGACCTGGCAGGCGGTGCTCGGCCGGATCGGCGCACTGCTCGCCACCCAGCTCACCGTGCTCGCCGCACTGGGCCTGGTGGCCAACAACTACTTCGCCTTCTACAGCAGCTGGGACGACCTGCTCGGCACCGGCGGCAACGGCCCGGTCGTCATCCAGAACAAGGCGGACGCGTCCGGCCGCCTGCAGGTGGAGACCATCGGGCACGCGTCCGTCAAGGGCGGCGGGGCGCTGGGTCGCGACCCGAAGCAGTCCGGTGAGATCCGCGAGGTCCGGATCGACGGTGCCGCCACACGGCTCTCCACCGAGGGGTACGTCTACCTGCCGCCGCAGTACTTCCAGCCGGAGTACGCGCAGAAGCAGTTCCCGGCGGTGATCGTGAGCACCGGCTTCCCCGGCATCGCGAAGAACCTGGTGACCCGGCTGAACTACCCGGGCGCGGCGCTCAAGCTGCTCCAGGAGGGGCGGATGCAGCCGACCGTGATGGTGCTGATGCGCCCCTCGCCCGCACTCCCGCAGGACACCGAGTGCGAGGACATCCCGGGCGGCGCGCAGTCGGAGACGTACTTCACCAAGGACGTCCCGGCCGCGATCCAGGCGACCTACCGGGTCTCCTCGGACCCGCGGGCCTGGGGATTCATGGGCAACTCGACCGGCGGCTACTGCGCCCTCAAGCTCGCCATGCGGCACCCGGAGGTCTTCCCGACCGCCGTCTCGCTCTCCGGCTACTACCAGGCCGCCGACGACCCGACGACCGGGGACCTCTTCAAGGGCAGCCAGCAGCGTCGCAACGAGGCCGACCTGATGTGGCGGCTGAAGAACCTGCCGCAGCCCGAGGTGTCCGTCCTGCTGGCCGGGACCAGGGAGGGCGACGGCGACTACCGCCGGGACACCGAGGCCTTCGTGGCCGCCGCGCACGCGCCCATGAAGGTCTCCTACAGCATGATGAGGACCGGCGGCCACAACTTCGAGACCTGGAGCAGGCTGCTGCCGTCCTCGCTGGAGTGGCTCTCCCAGCACCTCAGGGTGCCGGACCGCGCGGTCTGACCTCTGACCCCTGACCCGGACGGGCGCGGGGCGCCGCGGCACGGCCGGTACAGCAGCGCTCAGGCCACGGCTCAGGCCACCGGCTCCAGCGTCCCGGTGTGCAGCTCGCCGACCCGGCCGCCCTCGCCCTCGTACGTCCAGAACGCGCGCACCGTCAGCCTGCCGAGGTCCATCACGTGGCTGACGGTGATGCCGCTCTGCTCGGTCCAGCTGACGAAGTACAGCTCCGGCCCGATCTCGGCGATGTGCAGCGCGACGTCCTCCCACTGGCCCGCCGACTCGCCGAGGCCCTCCCAGCGCAGCCGCTTGCCGTCGGGCGAGTAGGCGTTGCGGAAGGCCGCGCCGTTGTCGACCTGGAAGAGGTAGGTACGGCCGGCGAAGGCGGGCAGGGGCGCGGTCATGGCGGAGCGGGTCCTCGTCTCTCGTCTGTGCGGTACGGCTGGACTCCCAACCTATCCGACCGGCCGACCTTCGCGGCGGACATGCGGGCACCCGGCCACGGAGCGGACACCGGGGCGGCGCCGCCCCCGCCCGGCCGGACCTCCGCCACCCGCTCGCCGACCCGCCGCCGACCCCGTCGGCCGCCCCGCGCCCGCCCCACGCCCCGCCCCGTCTCCAACTGATCAACTTCCCCGGTGACTTGATCCACTCCGGACGGCTCGCACTGTGAGCTGCGCGACAACACCCCCCGTCGGCTTGTCGACATTCGAGCGGCCTGCCTAGCCTGCACGAGTCCGTCTTCGCGGACCCCGCCGTCGGGACGCCGAGTCCTGTCCACCCGCCGGTCGGCAGTCGAGCACCGCAGCGGACGGGAGCGGGGGACCCAGGTCAGTGCCAGGCCCACGCGCTCGCGCGTGCGGACCGAGGCTAGGGGTGAAGCCGCTCCCACAGGCGGCCGGGCAACCTCAGCCCGAACCCGACAGCTCACCTCGCAGGCGTCTACAGAGGACACCGCCATGCAGAAGCCTGCCCGGCGCGCGACCCCGCGCCACGCCCGCCCCTCCCACCGAGGCCGCAAGGCCGCCTTCGCCGCCACCGGAGCGCTCGCCATCAGCGGCGCCGGCCTGCTCGGCGTCCCGGCGCTCACCGGCGCCCAGGCGGCCACCGCGCCGACCGTCACCCAGGACAGGCTCGCCCCGGCCACCATGGTCGCGGGCAAGGCCACCACGGCCGCGCTGACCGTCCACTCCTCGTCCTGCTTCACGGCCAAGACCGTCGGCGTCGGCGTCCGCGACGCGGCCGGGCGCAACCTCGACTTCCCCGGCAACGTCTCCAACGCGCAGATCTGCCCCGGCGGCCTGTCGATCACCACCGGTGCCCGCACCCTGCCCGCCGGGACGTACACCCAGTTCGGCTTCTGGCAGGACCTCGGCGGTACCTGGCACAACCTGCCCTCGCGCCAGCTCGCGGTCTCCGACGCGACCGTCGCCCCCGCCCCGAGCCCGACCGCCACCCCCAAGCCCACCCCGACGCCGTCGCCCACCGCGACCGCCACGCCGTCGCCCACCGCCCCGGCCCCCACCGCGCCGGCGACCGGCGCGCCGGTCGCCGGGAAGTCGCTGACCTGGTCGGACGAGTTCAACGGCCCGATCGCCTACGGCTCGCGCTGGACGGGCGACAAGAGCAGCGCCTACCGCTACGGCAACCACAACCCGGACGACAACAAGCTGGACTGGCTGAACAGGAACAACGTCTCGGTGGCCGGCGGCGTCGCCACGTTCACCGCCAAGCCGGGCGCCAACACGCTGGAGAACGGCAAGAAGTCCTGGGACACCGGGCTGCTCACCACCGAGTACTCCAGCGAGGGCTTCCAGGTGAAGACCGGCGACTACGCCGAGACCCGGGTCAAGCTCCCGGCCGGCACGGGGGCCTGGCCGGCCCTGTGGACCTGGAAGAACGGCAACGGGGAGATCGACTCCTTCGAGTACCACCCCGACAACCCGAACCTGCTGGAGCTGACCAACCACGTCAACCCGGGCCACCTGTACTACACCGACGCCAAGGCGATCGCGAAGGACGGCTGGGTCACCATCGGCACCCACTACGGCGCCACCTCGGTCGACTGGTACGTCAACGGTACGAAGGTGTTCTCGGACGGCAAGGGCGTCGGCGCCAACTGGTCCGCGTACCTGATCCTCAACCTGTCCCTGAGTGCAGGGCAGTACCACGCCGCGCCGCAGGGCACGGCCCCGATCACCTTCGCCGCGGACTACGTCCGGGTCTACCGCTAGGCCGATCGGCGCCCGGTCCGGACCGGAACGCACCCGGACCGGAACGCACCCGGACCGGAACGCACTCGGCGCGGTACGGCTCAGGACAGCCGTACCGCGCTGAGCCGTCGGGGCCCGGCTCGGTACGGCCCTGGCCGGTCCGGTCAGTAGCTGGCGGGGGGCTCGACGATGTTCATCGTGAACGGCAGCTTGTTGTTCTCCGAGTTCGGGTCGTCCGCACTGCTGATGGCGACGTAGCCGCCGTGCAGCTCGCCGTAGGGGACGTCGGCGCCGACCTTCAGCGGGATCAGTGCCGTGGCGCTCTCGAGGCTCGGCAGGCCCGGGGGGAACTGGCAGCGCACCCGGTGGCCGTTCTGGAACGCGGTGCAGTTCTCCGGGGAGAACGGCTCCCTTGGCGTGACACCCTCCGGCAGGGTGACGACCACGGTGAACGGCGAGGCCGTCCTGTCCGGCCCGCGGTTGGCGATGAAGGCGTGCAACGTGACCATGCCCTCCGGCGCGACGGCGTCCGGGTCGAGCCGGATCACCTCCAGGTCGGAGTTCGACGGGGCCGGCACCGCGAGTGGCGCGACCTCCGCCGCCGGGGCGTCCCCGACCGCGGGATCGGCGCCCGGGCAGGCGGCCCCCGCCGACCCGGCGGCCAGCGCGGTCACCGCGCACCCCACCGTCAGCGCCCTGCCGAGGAATCTCAGTGCGGACCTTCTGCGCGACATCGTCGCTCACCCTGCCCTCTGCGTTCCGGCGGTCCGCACCGTTGCGGGCCGCGTCGGCACCAGCGTGACCGACCGGCTCGCCGTCCTCGTCGCACCCCGCCCTCGGGCCGCCCGAACGGAGGAACGGCACGCCGGAGGCCACCCGGCCTTCCCTGCGCGGCAGGAGCGGTGATCGTCCGTCAGGGGGCGAGGACCTGCCCCAGCCGGGCCGCGATCTGGTGCATCACGGGGACGAGCGAGGCCGCGCCGGCCTGCTCCTCCAGCGCCCGGATCCGGGCCTCCGGGCCGGAGACGGAGAGCGCCGTCGGCGTCGGCGCGCCGGGTACCGCGAGCGCGATGCAGCGGACCCCGATCTCCTGCTCCTGGTCGTCCACCACGTAGCCGCGCTCACGCGCCTGCGCCAACTGGACCAGCAGCTCCTGCGGGTCGGTCACGGTGTAGGAGGTGTGCGCCGGCAGCGGGTTCGGGCCGAGCACGGCCCGCGCCTCCTCCTCGGGCAGCTGGGCCAGCAGCGCCTTGCCGACGCCCGTGCAGTGCGGCTGCACCCGGCGGCCGACCTCGGTGAACATCCGCATCGAGCGCCGCGACTGCACCTGGCCGACGTACACCACCTCGCCGCCCTCCAGCACGGCCAGGTTCGCCGTCTCGCCGGTGGCCTCCATCAGTTCGGCCAGGTAGGGGCGGGCCCAGCTGCCGAGCAGTCGCCCGGCCGTCTCACCGAGCCGGATCAGCCGGGGGCCCAGGGTGTAGCGGCGCGCGGTGTCCTGGCGGACATAGCCCTGCTGCACGAGGGTACGAACCAGGCGGTGGATGGTGGGCATCGGCAGCCCGGAGGAGGTGGAGAGCTCACTGAGCGTCGCCACGCCGCCGGAGTCGGCCAGCGCCTCCAGCAGCAGGAAGGCGCGCTCGACGGACTGCACGCCGCCGCTCGCGCGGTCCGGACCCGTCGTCGATGCTGTGTCGGGGGTCGCAACCACCGGCGTTCCCTTCGCTGTCGGGGGAGGAGTAGAGTCCCAGCGATCACCTCAACAAACCGTTGAAATTCTGTATCGCGGAAACTAGTCTCCACCTTACAGAATCGAACCCTCCGACAGGTGGGGTTTCCCCTCGGTTCAGATCAAGGACGTTCCCACCGGAACTGCCTTCGCCATGCTCAACCGTCTTAGGAGTGTCCTGCTCATGGCTACAGATCAGGGACCCGCCGGCGCCTCCCCCGCCGCTCCGGTCGTCACTGTCGCCGGTCCGCGAGTCCACCGGGCCGAGGAGGTGCTCACTCCGGAGGCGGTCGCCTTCGTCGTCGGCCTCCACCGCGCGTTCGAGGACCGCCGGCAGGAGCTCCTGGTGCGCCGCAGGACCCGCCGTGCCGAGATCGCCGAGGCCGGCACCCTGGACTTCCTCCCCGAGACGGCCGCCGTGCGGGCGGGCGACTGGACGGTGGCCGAGGCCCCCCGCGCCCTCCAGGACCGCCGGGTCGAGATCACCGGCCCCACCGACCGCAAGATGGTCATCAACGCCCTCAACTCCGGCGCCCGGGTCTGGCTGGCGGACTTCGAGGACGCCACCTCGCCGACCTGGGAGAACGTGGTCGGCGGCCAGATCAACCTGATCGACGCCTTCGAGGGCCGGATCGACTTCACCTCCTCGGCCGGCAAGGCCTACACCCTCAGGCCGGCCGCCGAGCTGGCCACCGTCGTGGTCCGCCCGCGCGGCTGGCACCTGGACGAGAACCACCTGCTGGTCGACGGCCGGCCGGTCGCCGGGGCCTTCCTCGACTTCGGCCTCTACTTCTTCCACAACGCGGCGCGGCTGCTCGCGCGCGGCGCGGAGGACCCGAACTCCGGCCCCTACTTCTACCTCCCGAAGACGGAGAGCCACCTGGAGGCCCGGCTCTGGAACGACGTCTTCACCCACGCCCAGGCGGCGCTCGGCATCCCGCACGGCACCGTCCGGGCCACCGTGCTGATCGAGACCATCACCGCGGCGTTCGAGATGGAGGAGATCCTCTACGAGCTGCGGGACCACGCCGCCGGGCTCAACGCCGGCCGCTGGGACTACCTGTTCTCGATCGTCAAGAACTTCCGCGACGCCGGCGAGCACTACATCCTGCCGGACCGCAACGCCGTCACCATGGCCTCCCCGTTCATGGCCGCCTACACCCGGCTGCTGGTGCAGACCTGCCACCGGCGCGGCGCGCACGCGATCGGCGGGATGGCCGCCTTCATCCCCAGCCGCCGCGACCCCGAGGTCAACGCGGCCGCCCTGGAGAAGGTCAGGGCCGACAAGGACCGCGAGGCCGGCAACGGCTTCGACGGCTCCTGGGTCGCCCACCCGGACCTCGTCCCGGTCGCCCGTGCCTGCTTCGACGCCGTCCTCGGCGAGCGCCCGAACCAGAAGGACGACCCGGGCCCGGCCGAGCCCGTCACGGCCGCCCAGCTGCTCGACATCGCCGGCGCCGGCGGCCACTGCACCCACGCCGGCCTGCACAACGCGGTCCAGGTCGGGGTCCGCTACATCGAGGCGTGGCTGCGCGGCCTCGGTGCCGTCGCCATCTTCAACATGATGGAGGACGCCGCCACCGCCGAGATCTCCCGCTCGCAGATCTGGCAGTGGATCCACAACGGCGTGGTGCTCTCCGACACGGGCGAGAAGGCCACCGCCGACCTGGTGCGCCGTCTGGTGGCCGAGGAGCTCGCCGCGCTCCGGGCCGAGCTGGGCGACGAGGCCTACGCCGGTGGGCGCTGGCGCGAGGCCGCCAAGCTCTTCGAACAGGTCGCCCTGGCCGAGGAGTTCGCGGACTTCCTGACCCTGCCCGCGCTGCCCCTGCTGGACTGAGTCCAATCTATCCGTGCGTGCGCCCGCTGCCGCCTGCCGGCTTGTAGCAGTCGCCGCGCCCCATTGCTCCGTTCCGTACGGCGACGAATCCAGCTGTCCTCATCGTCGCCGTGCGGAACGGCCGTTTCCGGAGGCATCGATCCCCGTGGCACGCATCTTCTTCAACGGCCAGGCCATGGTCGGCGGCCCCTTCCACCCCTCGGTGGCCGACGCGCTGGTCGGCCCGGTCCGCACCGCGCCGGGCTACCGCTTCTTCTCCATCGGGGACGTCTGCCCCGGACTGCTCGCCGACCCGTCCGTCGACACCGCCATCGAGGGCGAGCTGTACGACATCACCCTCGAACACCTGCGGGACGTGATCCTCCCCGGCGAGCCCCGTGAGCTCGAACTCGGCGTCATCACGCTGGCCGACGGCTCGCCCTGCCTCTCCATGCTGCTCGCCCGCGGCGAGGCCGACCGCGGCGTCCACCGCGAGATCACCCGCTACGGCGGATGGCGCCGCTACCTCGCCACCCTGGGCCGCACGGCCTGACACCCCACCACGCTCGGAGGGCCTGCGCCGACCGGCGCAGGCCCTCCGTCGTGTCCGGACCCCGATCGGGCCGACGCGGAGGGGCCGCCTCCGCCCGGGCACGCCACAGCCCCGGACCCTCGCCGTGGGTCCGGGGCTGTGGTCCGTGCGCCGTCCTGAGCGGTGGCGCACGGAGTCCGGGTGACGCACCGTCCCTGGGCGGCCCGGAGTTCAGGGGGTTACACGGGGCGGGCGGCGAGCTCCTTGGCGGCGCGGGCGCAGGCCTGCGCGATCCGGTCCTCGTTCACCGTGGTCAGCTGCCCCTTCTCCACGACGGCGTTGCCGTTGACGAAGAGGGCGGCCAGCGGCGGCAGGGCGCCGAGGGTCAGCGCGGCGACCGGGTCGGCGATCGAGGAGTGCATGATGCCGTCGATCTTCCACAGCGCGAGGTCGGCCAGCTTGCCGGCCTCGATCGAGCCGATCTCGTTCTGCCGGCCGAGCACCCGGGCGCCGCCCATGGTGCCGAGGCGCAGCGCCTGGCGGCCGGTGAGCGCGGTCGGGTAGCCGTGCAGGCGGTTGATCAGCAGGGCGTTGCGCAGCTCGGTGCCCAGCTCGCCGGACTCGTTGGAGGCGGTGCCGTCCACCCCGAGGCCGACCGGGACGCCGGCCTTCAGCATGTCGGGGACGCGGGCGATGCCGGCGGCGAGGCGGGCGTTGGAGGACGGGCAGTGCGCGACACCGGTGCCGGTCTCGGCGAACTTGGCGATGTCCGAGTCGTTCATGTGGACGCAGTGCGCCATCCAGACGTCCTCGCCGAGCCAGCCCACCGACTCGAAGTAGTCGGTCGGGCCCATCCCGAACAGTTCCTTGCAGAACGCCTCCTCCTCGGCGGTCTCGGAGCCGTGGGTGTGCAGCCGGACGCCCTTGCGGCGGGCCAGCAGGGCGGCCTCGCGCATCAGCTCGGTGGAGACCGAGAAGGGCGAGCAGGGCGCGATGGCGATCTGGAGCATCGCGTCGGAGGAGGCGTCGTGGTACTTGTCCACGGCCGCCTCGGAGGCGATCAGGATCTCCTCGGTGTTCTCGACCGCGTGGTCCGGCGGCAGGCCGCCGTCCTTCTTGCTGCGGTCCATGGAGCCGCGCAGCGCGGTGAAGCGCATGCCGAGCTCCTGGACGGCCTCGATCTCGGCGCCGAGGATGTCGCCGCCGTCCTTCGGGAAGACGTAGTGGTGGTCGGCGGCGGTGGTGCAGCCGGACTTGAGCAGTGCGGCGGCCGAGCCCTGGGCGGCGGCGTGCACGAGCTTGTCGTCGATCCGGGCCCAGGTCGGGTAGAGGGCGACCAGCCAGTCGAAGAGGATGTTGTCCTGGGCGAGCCCGCGGGTGATCCACTGGTAGAAGTGGTGGTGGGTGTTGACCAGGCCGGGGGTGACGAGGTGGCCCTCGCCGTTGATCCGGCGTACCACGTTGTCCAGCCACTGCGGGGCGGGGCCGTCGCCGACCGACTCGATCCTGTTGCCGAGGACGACCACGTGGCCGCGGGCGTACTCGGTGTCGTTGGCGTCGACCGTCGCGATCGCGACGTTCTCGATCACGATCCGCTGGTCGGCGGGTGGGGGCTGGACTGCCATGGTGTTACTCCTATGGGGGGAGGGTTGACGAGGAGCGCGCGATGAGCGGCACGCGCCCCCCGTCAACCGGTCAGGACGGTGTCGCCGTCGGCACCGTCGTGGCGGGGTTCCCGTCGGCCGGCGACCGGCGGGCGACCCCGACGTGGTGGAAGAGCAGGTTGAGCAGGACGGCCATCACGCTGCCGGCCGATATCCCGGAGTGCAGCAGGGTGCGGACGGCCTCCGGGAAAGCGTCGTAGAAGGTCGGTACCGCGATCGGTATGATCCCGACCCCGAGCGCGACCGACACCAGGATGGTGTTCGAGCTGGACTCCATGCCGGCCTCCGCGAGGGTGCGGATGCCGCTCGCCGCGACCGTGCCGAAGAGCACGATCCCGGCGCCGCCCAGGACGGGCTGCGGCACCAGCGAGACGACCGACCCGAGCACCGGGAAGAGCCCGAGCAGGATCAGGATCCCGCCGCCGGCCGCGACCACGAAGCGGCTGCGGATCTTCGTCAGCGCCACCAGTCCGATGTTCTGGGCGAAGGCACTGGCGGCGAAGCCGTTGAAGACCGGGCTCAGCGCGGTGGCCAGGCCGTCCGCCCGCAGGCCGGCGGCGAGGGTGGCCTCGTCGGCCTGACGGTCGACGATCTTGCCGAGCGCCAGCATGTCGGCGGTGGACTCGGTCATCGAGACCACCATGACGATGCAGAGCGAGACGATCGCGGCCGCGTCGAACACGGGGGCGCCGAAGTGGAACGGGGAGGGGAGCGCGAAGACCTTCGCGTCCTGTACCGCGCCGAAGTCGGCCAGGCCCAGCGGGAAGGCGAGCAGGGTGCCGAACGCCAGCCCGACGAGCAGCGAGAGCTGCTGCCAGAAGCCGCGCAGCAGCCGGTTGCAGAGCACCACCGCGAGGAGGGTGATCGCGGCGAGGCCGATGGCCCGCATGGACCCGAATCCCGGGGCGCCCGGCGATCCGCCGCGCGCCCAGTTCACCGCCACCGGCAGCAGGGACACCCCGATGAGGGTGATCACGGTGCCCTGGACGACCGGTGGGAAGAACCTGATCAGCTTGCAGAAGTACGGCGCCGCGAGGAAGCACAGGAGCCCCGCGACGATCACCGCTCCGAAGATCACCGGGAGGGCGTCCTTCGGTCCGTGCTCCTTGGCTATGGCGATCATGGGCGCGACGCCCGCGAACGAGACGCCGTTCACGAACGGGAGCCGCGCGCCGATCTTCCAGATGCCGAGGGTCTGCAGGAGGGTGGCCAGTCCGGCGGTGAACAGGCTGGCCGAGATGAGCAGGGCGAGTTCGGTGGGGGAGAGCCCCACGCCGGCGCCGACGATGAGTGGAGGAGCTACGACTCCCGCGTACATCGCGGCGACGTGCTGCAGACCGGTGGAGACCAGCTTCACCGTCGGCAGCATCTCGTCCACGGGGTGGACTCCCGGCCCGGAAGGGGTGTCGGGGAGGTGGGTTG
Source organism: Kitasatospora sp. NPDC022856 (assembly GCF_055561235.1). Lineage (NCBI taxonomy): Bacteria > Bacillati > Actinomycetota > Actinomycetes > Kitasatosporales > Streptomycetaceae > Kitasatospora > Kitasatospora sp. NPDC022856. The sequence continues at coordinate 44,779 of NZ_JBVHHE010000011.1, forward strand.
ACACACCGTCCGGACCGGGTGGTCTTTCTGGGGTGGAACCGCCGTCTGTGGTGCGGGTGGAACGGAGTGCCATGTCGAGCCCCTCTTGTGCCCTGGCTCTCGGCGCGCCCGCGGCGCTGGAGATCCCCCGAGGGCGGGACGGCGGAGCAAGGATCCCTCGGGACGCTTCTCCAGCACCCCGGGCCGGCCGCCGTGAGGCGGGCACGATCTCCGGTGGGTGGGGGGTGGAGAAACTGCTGGTGCAGGAGTTGCGGGTACTGCGAACCGTCCGGTGCCGGCCGGCCGTGGGAGGCCGGGGGGTGCGGTGGTGCCGGGCGGGGTCCATGGGTGGGGAACGGTCAGGCGACCGGGATCACCGGGACGACGCCCTCGCGGTGCACGGTGCCCTCGATCAGGCCGTACATCCGGTCGGCGGCGTAGTAGACCTCGTTGTCGTTCTTGAGGCCGAACGGCTCCAGGTCGACCAGGAAGTGGTGCTTGTTGGGCAGCTCCAGGCGGACCTCGTCCACCTCGGCGCGGTTGTTCAGGACCCGGGTGCCCATCGAGTGCAGGGTCTGCTGCAGCGAGTAGGAGTAGGTCTCGGCGAAGGCCTCCAGGAGGTGGCGCCGCACATGGGTGTAGGAGCGGTTCCAGTTGGGCTGGGGCTCCTCGTCCCGGCCGTCGAAGCCGTACTTCCAGCGGGCCGTCACCTGGGTGGCGAGGATCCGGTCGTACGCCTCCTGGAGGGTGGTGTACTTGTCCTTGATGTAGCCCCAGAACTCCGAGTTGGTGGAGTTCATCACCACGAGGTCCTTGAGGCCCGAGATCACCTGGACGGTCTCGCCGTCGTAGACGACCTCGCAGGTGCGGGTCTCGCCGCCGTTGCGGACGAACGAGTGGCCGACCTCCTCCGAGCCGATGAAGCGCGCGGAGTTGTCCGGGGTCTTGATCCGGTCCCAGGTGTACTCCTCGATCCGGATCCGGGCCCGGTGGATCGGCTCGTTGTTGTCCACGAAGTGCTTCGCCAGCGTGATGCCGAACTGCTCCGCGGACTCGATCCCGTACTCCTTCGCGAAGGCGAAGACGGTGTTCTTGGTGGTGTCGGTGGGCAGGCAGTTGGCGTTGGAGCCGGTGAGGTGGACGTCGTCGAGGTCACCGGAGAGGGCGACCGAGACGTTCAGGTCCTTGATCTCGTGACGGGTGCTGTCACGGTAGACGCGGACGATGCGGTTCTCCGCCTTGCCGTACTGGTTCTGACCGAGCACGTGGGCCATGACAGGCTCCCAATCAATCAAGCGGTCTAGCTTCCGCGGTAGACCGAGTATCCGAACGGGTTCAGCAGCAGCGGCACGTGGTAGTGGTGCTGCGCGGGTGCGACCGTGAAGACGATCGCGACCTCGGGGAAGAACGGCGGCTCCGCGGAGGTGCGCGCGTAGTACGCGGCGGTGTCGAAGAGCAGCCGGACGACCGAGCCCGCCTCCGCGGCCGGCAGGTCCTTGGCCCGGCCGTCGGAGTCCGTGGCGGAGGTGCCGAGCACCTTCCAGCCACCCTCGGTGTGCAGTGCGAGCTCGACCGGGACACCCTCGGCCGGGCGGCCGAGGCTGGTGTCGAGCACGTGGGTGGAGATGCCAGTCATGGGTGAAGTGACCTTACTGATGGCAGATGTGACGGTACGTCGATACGTCGGTGCGTCGAAAGTAGCTGACGACGGGTCAGTTCTCGTCGAGCAGTCGGTTGATCCGAATGTCGTTGATCTTGCGCAGCTCGCCCCGGACGATCTCCGCCTCGGTGGCGGCGTCGTTCGGGAAGCGCTCCCGCAGGGCGGCGAGCATGGTGTCCGCGGTGCGGCCGGTCGCGCAGATCAGGAACACGTGGCCGAACTTGGCCTCGTAGGCGGTGTTGGCCCGGTGCAGTTCGTCGAGGAGTGCGGTGTCCACTCCCCGGATGCCGGCCTGTTCGCGCTCGGAGGTGGCGTCACCCGCCTTGGGCGTGCCGATCCGGGCGTGGCCGGCCATCGCGTCGCGCAGGTCGGCGGCCGTCAGTGCGGCCATGGCCGTCGCGTTGGCGTCGAGCAGGGCGGCGCGGTCCGGCCAGGGCCGGGCCGATGCCACGGCGTCGGCCCAGGTGCGGCTGGAGCAGACCTCCAGCAGGAGCTCTCTCAGCTCGGCGGCGTCGGCCGCCGCCAGGGCGTCAAGGGCGTGAGGGTGGTTGGTCACGGGTGGACCTCCTGAAGAGTGGTGCCACCCGCACAAGCTAGATCCACCCAACCGGGCCGTCAACACTTTGTTGAACGGTTGGTGGTTACGTTTTGAACCGGCCCCGGTTGCCGGGCCGTTTCGTGTGCGATGAGACAAGTGTGCCCCGCCGGGGGCTGATGAAGACTGGCCGGGCCGGCGGGGCACACCCGGTCGGCCGACGCGGCCGACCGGGGCGTCGCACGCTCAGCCGGACTTCGTGCCGTCCTGGCGGTTGAGGTAGTTGTACACGGTGAAGCGGCTCACGCCGAGCGCCGAGGCGACCGTCTCCACCCCGTGGCGGACGGTGAAGGCGCCCCGCTCCTCCAGCAGGGCGACCACGCGCTGCTTCTCCCAGCGGTCCAGCTCGGCCAGCGGCCGGCCGTCGAACTGGCGGGCCATCTCGGTCAGCAGCCGGTCCAGCGCACTGCTCAGGTGGGGCAGCCGGACGGCCAGGGCCGGGGTGCCCTCCCACTCCAGCAGGACGTCCTCGGCCTTCGCCTCCGCCAGCGGCACGGGCGTCGCGCCGACGGCCTCCAGCAGCGGCTTTATCGCGGCGGCGAGGGGGTGGTCCACGTGCTCGGTCACGGCGTACCGCCCTCCTCGCCCAGCACGCTGACCTGGACCGAGATTCGGGTCGCGCCGGCGTCCAGGGTCTCCCGGAGCAGCTTGGTCACGGCGGCCAGGACCTGGTCGGCCTCGCCCTCCGCGCCGGTTCCGAAGGGGCCGACCGCGACGGCCAGGCCGGCTTCGTCGACCACCTTCCGGGCCGCCACGGCGTGCTCCGGGAACGTGTCCAGTTCGAACGGTTCTGTCGTGAACTCCACCATCAATCGCACCCGCTCACTGTAGCGAGCGGGAGCGCGGCCGGTCATCGGGCGGTCGGCCGCCGGGGGGCGGCTGGTCGATCGAACAGCGCGGGCCCGGTGCGGGGGATCGGCTTCGGCCTCTTCAACAAATTGTTGCGACGGTCTTGACACTCGCTCGACGGGCCGGACATGCTTCCACCAAGCAGAATCCCTCTTCCGGATCGTGGAAGTTGCGGATAGACGGAAGAGAGATGAGAGGTGATTGACGTGACTGCCGCCTCCGCGCACAGCTTCACCGTCAACCTGTCGATCCTGTTCGGCGAGCTCCCGCTCCTGGAGCGCCCGGCCGCTGCCGCGGCCGCCGGCTTCACCGCCGCCGAGCTGTGGTGGCCGTTCGGCGAGGAGCACGCCCCGTCCGAGGCCGAGCTGGACGCGCTCCGCAAGGCCTTCGGCGACGCCGGCGTGCGGCTGACCGGTCTCAACTTCCTGGACGACCTCAGCAAGGGCGCCCGCGGCACCGTCTCGGTCCCGGCCGAGAAGGAGCGCTTCCGGGCCAACGTGCCGGTCGCCGCCGGGCTGGCCGCCTCGCTCGGCACCACGGCGCTCAACGCGCTCTACGGCAACCGGATCGAGGGCGTGGACCCGGCCGAGCAGGACGCGCTCGCGCTGGAGAACCTCGTCGTCGCCGCGCGGGCCGCCCACGAGATCGGCGCCGTCCTGCTGATCGAGGCGCTGAACAAGCCCGAGTCCCCGGACTACCCGCTGGTCTCCGCGGCCGCCGCGGTCGAGGTGGTCGACAAGGTCAACGCCGCGACCGGCCTGGGCAACGCCAAGTTCCTCTGCGACCTCTACCACCTGGCCATGAACGGCGAGGACCTGGCGGCCGTGATCGACACCTACGCCGACCGCTTCGGCCACGTGCAGATCGCCGACAACCCCGGCCGCAACGAGCCGGGCACCGGCGGGCTGGACTTCGAGGACCTCTTCGCCCGGCTGACCGCCGCCGGCTACACCGGCCGGATCGGCCTGGAGTACCGCCCGGCGGGCGGCGTCAGCGCCGACAGCTTCGAGTGGCTCCCGCGCGAGCACCGCGCCGGCTAGCGCACCGCGCTCCGGCAGCCACCGCACCCCACCCCACCACGGACAAAGGAACGACGCGATGAGCCGCAAGATCGCCTTCATCGGCCTCGGCATCATGGGCAGCCCGATGGCCGCCAACCTCGTCAAGGCCGGCCACCACGTCACCGGCTACAACCTCACCCAGCCGCAGATCGACGCGCTGGTCGCGGTCGGCGGCCACGGTGCGAGCAGCATCGCGGACGCGGTGAAGGACGCCGAGGTCGTCATCACCATGGTCCCGGCCGACCCGCACGTCGAGCAGGCCGTCCTGGGCGAGGGCGGGGTGCTGGAGAACGTGCGGCCCGGCACGCTCGTCATCGACATGTCGAGCATCACCCCGCAGACCTCGATCAAGGTCGAGGCCGCCGCCAAGGAGAAGGGCGTCCGCACCCTGGACGCGCCGGTCTCCGGCGGCGAGGCCGGCGCCGTCGAGGCGGTGCTGTCGATCATGGTCGGCGGCGCGGCCGAGGACTTCGCCGAGGCGAAGCCGCTGTTCGACGTGCTGGGCACCACGGTCGTCCACGTCGGCCCGGCCGGCGCCGGCCAGACCGTCAAGGCCGCCAACCAGCTGATCGTCGCCGTCAACATCCAGGTGCTGGCCGAGGCCGTGGTGTTCCTGGAGAACGCCGGCGTCGACCTCGCGGCCGCGCTGGACGTGCTCGGCGGCGGCCTGGCCGGCTCCACGGTGCTGAACCGCAAGAAGGCGAACATGCTGAACCGCGAGTTCGCGCCGGGCTTCCGGATCGACCTGCACCACAAGGACATGGGCATCGTCACCGACGCCGCCCGTGCCGTGGGTGCCGCGCTGCCGGTCGGTGCGGTGGTGGCCCAGCTGGTCGCCTCCGCCCGCGCCAACGGCGACGGTTCGCTGGACCACTCGGCGCTGCTGCGCGGCGTCGAGCGCCTCTCCGGCCGCGAGCTCGCGTGACGCTCGCGGGACCGGCGGTACCCCCGCGGTACCTCTGAGACTCCTCCTGGTGGCGTGTACCTCACCGGTCGTGCCCGCGCCACCAGGAGGCCAGACCCGATCGGCAGGCGGGCCGGGGCTCATCCGCCTCCTGCCGATCGACCAAACCGGCGGCGCGCACTCCCTGTCGGGGGCACTTCGGTCGTGCCCGCGCGCCGCCCGGCCCCCTCCCTCGCCGAGGGGAGCCCCTCGTACGTCGGAAGCGGGACGAGGGGAACGGCGGGGAGGGGGCCGCACCCCGCGTCCCGGCCTCCCGGGGCACATGCTTGACGAACCAGCGCCAGAACCGTCCGGAAGTGAGGCCCGCACCATGCCCGCCACCCCCACCCAGGGCCACGTGGTCGTAGCTCCCGACAAGTTCAAGGGCACCCTGGAGGGCGCCGAGGTCGCCGCCCGGATCGCCGCCGGCATCCGCCGTGCCTCGCCCGGTGTCGAGGTCCGCGAACTGCCCGTCGCCGACGGCGGCGAGGGCACCCTGGCCGCCGCGCTGGCCGCCGGGTTCAGCAGGATCCCGGCCAAGGTGGCCGGCCCCACCGGCCTGCCGGTGGACGCCGCGCTCGCCGTCCGGGGCGACACCGCCGTGGTCGAGCTGGCACAGTCCTCCGGGCTCGCCAGGCTCCCCGGCGGCCGGACCGCCCCGCTCGCGGCCGGCTCCTACGGGGTCGGCCAGCTGATCGGCCGGGCGGTGGGCCTGGGAGCCAAGCGGATCGTGCTCGGCCTGGGCGGCAGCGCCTGCACCGACGGCGGCGCGGGCATGGTCCAGGCGCTCGGCGCCGGGCTGCGGGACGCCGACGGCGCCGAACTGCCGCCGGGCGGCGCCGCACTGCGCAAGCTGGCCCGGCTCGACCTCGGACCGCTGGCCGACGTGCTCACCGGCGTCGAGGTCGTGGTGGCCTGCGACGTGGACAACCCGCTGCTCGGCCCGCGCGGCGCGACCGCCGTCTACGGGCCGCAGAAGGGCGCCGACGGTGACGACCTGGTCGTACTGGAGGAGGGGCTGACCCGCTTCGCCGACGTGGTCGGCGAAGCGGTCGGCCGCGACGTCCGGGAGGCCCCCGGCGCCGGGGCCGCGGGCGGGGTGGGCTTCGCCGCCCTCGCCCTGCTCGGCGCCACCATGCGACCCGGCATCGAGTTGATGCTCGAACTGCTGGGTTTCGACGAGGCCGTGCGTGGGGCACGCCTCGTCGTGACCGGCGAGGGCTGCCTGGACGCTCAGACGCTCCACGGCAAGGCGCCCGCCGGAGTTGCCGCGGCGGCCGCCCGGGCGGGGGTTCGGGTGGCCGCTGTGGCCGGACGGCTGGAGCTGTCGGAGCGCGAGTGGCGGGCGGCCGGCTTCACCGCGGCCTACGCGCTCACGGACCTGGCGGAACAGCCGGGGGACAGCATGACCCGGGCCGGGGAACTGGCCGAGGTCGCGGGGGAGCGCCTCGCGAGGGCGCTGCTGCGCGGCTGAGCAGGCCGTCCGGCTCTCGTACCTTCCTACATTGACGTTTTGTTGAAGGCGGCCCTAGGCTCCGGGCATTCCTTCGGCACACCCCACTCGTACCCAGGTTTTCGGAGGTCCCCCATGCCCCCCAGCGAGGCGTCCTTCAGCGAGACGGCGGTGATCCGCTCCCGCCGGGTCGTGCTGCCGGACGGCGAACGACCCGCTGACGTGCTGATCCGCAACGGCACGATCGAGCGGATCGCCGGGCACGGCGCGCTCACGGCCGGCGATGGCGGACTCACCGACCTCGGCGACACCGCCCTGCTCCCCGGTCTGGTCGACACCCACGTGCACGTCAACGAGCCCGGCCGGACCGAGTGGGAGGGGTTCGCCACCGCCACCCGGGCCGCCGCCGCCGGCGGGGTCACCACGATCATCGACATGCCGCTCAACTCCATCCCGCCCACCACCACGGTGGACGGCCTGGAGGCCAAGCGGAAGACCGCCGAGGGCCAGGCCTGGGTCGACCTCGGGTTCTGGGGCGGGGCCGTCCCCGGCAACGTGCCGGACCTCGAACCGCTGCACCGCGCGGGCGTGTTCGGCTTCAAGAGCTTCCTGGCGCCGTCCGGCGTGGACGAGTTCCCGCACGTCGAGCAGGCCGACCTGGAGGCCGCGCTGGCCGAGCAGGCCCGGATCGGCGCGCTGGCCATCATCCACGCCGAGGACCCCGCCGTGCTCGCCGCCGCCCCGCAGCAACCCGGCGTCCACTACCGCGACTTCCTCGCCTCCCGGCCCGCCGACGCGGAGACCGCGGCCGTCGCCCGGCTGCTCGACACCGCCCGCCGGACCGGCGCCCGGGTGCACATCCTGCACGTCTCCTCCGCCGCGGTGCTGCCGCTGCTGCGGCAGGCCCGCGCGGACGGCGTCCGGGTGACCGCCGAGACCTGCCCGCACTACCTCACGCTGGCCGCCGAGGAGGTGCCGGACGGCGACACCGCGTTCAAGTGCTGTCCGCCGATCCGCGACGAGGCCAACCGCGACGCGCTCTGGGCCGCGCTGGCCGCCGGCGAGTTCATCGCGATCGTCTCCGACCACTCGCCGTCCACCCCGGACCTCAAGCTGCTGCCCGAGTTCGGCGGCAGCGGCGACTTCGCGGCGGCCTGGGGCGGCATCGCCTCCCTCCAGCTCGGCCTGCCGGCGATCTGGACCGAGGCCCGCCGCCGCGGCCACACGCTGTCCGACGTGGTCCGCTGGATGGCGAGCGGGCCGGCCGCCCTGGTCGGCCTCACCGGCACCAAGGGCGCCATCGCCGTCGGCCACGACGCCGACCTGGTGGCCTTCGACCCGGACGGCGCGTTCGCGGTGCACGCCGCCGAGCTGCACCACCGCAATCCCGTCACCCCCTACGCGGGCCGCACGCTGACCGGCGCCGTCCGCACCACCTGGCTGCGCGGCCGGGTGGTCGACACCGCCGCCGAGCCCTTCGGCCGCCGGATCACCCGTCACCAGGAGACCCAGTGAGCACCGTCAACACCCCGAGCGCCCCGTTCACCGAGCTGGTCGACCTGGCCTCCCGGCGGCTCGGCGCGGGCGTCGTCGCCACCAACGAGGACACCTTCGCGGACGCGGAGAACCTGCTGGTCGCCAAGCCGGCGGAGTTCCGGGCGCACACCTTCGGCCACAAGGGCCAGATCATGGACGGCTGGGAGTCCAGGCGCCGCCGCGGCGCCGGCCCCGAGCAGCCGCACCCCACCGACGAGGACCACGACTGGGCGGTCGTCCGGCTCGGCGTCGGCGGAGTGATCCGCGGCCTCGTCGTGGACACCGCCCACTTCACCGGCAACTACCCGGAGAGCGCCTCGGTCGAGGCCGCCGCCGTTCCCGGGCACCCGTCGCCGGCGGAGCTCGCGGCCGCCGAGTGGGTCGAACTGCTGCCGCGCACCCCGCTCCGGGGCGACACCGCCCACGAGTTCGCGATAGCCGACGGCACCCGCTACACCCACGTACGCCTCAACATCTTCCCGGACGGCGGGGTCGCCCGGCTGCGGGTGCACGGCGAGGTGCTGCCCGACCCGCGCGAGCTGGACGGCCTCACCTTCGACCTGGCCGCCCAGGAGTTCGGCGGCGTGGCCGAGGCGGCGTCCGACCGCTACTTCTCCTCCCCGCACAACCTGAACGCTCCCGGCCGCGCCACCGTCATGGGCGAGGGCTGGGAGACCCGGCGTCGGCGCGACAAGGCCAACGACTGGGTGCAGATCGCCCTGGCCGGGGGCGGCGAGGTCCTTGCCGCCGAGGTGGATACCACCCACTTCGTCGCCAACGCCCCCGGCTGGGCCGACCTGACCGGCTACGACGCCACCGACGGCGGGGACCCGGCCACCGACCCCGACGGCTGGTTCGAGATCCTGCCCCGCACCCGACTCCAGCCCGACACCCGGCACCGCCTGCGGCTCGACGTCGGCCGCCCGGCGACCCACGTCCGGATCAACGTGTACCCGGACGGCGGCCTCGCCCGGCTGCGCCTCACCGGTCGGCTGACCGAGTCCGGCCGCGCGGCCCTCGCCCTGCGCTGGTTCAACGCCGTTCCCGCCGCCGAGGCCGCCGTCGCGCTCACCGAGGCCGGTCTCACCGGCGCGGAGGCCGCCGACCTGGCCGCCGCCCGCCCGCTGGCGGACCGGGCCGCGGCCACCGCCGCCGTCGCCGCGCTGCGGCCGGGTGACGGCCCGGACGGCGAGCACTCCTCCCGCCGCCGCTCGGCCGTCTGGCGCCTGCTCGGTGTCTGAGGCGCCGTCAACCTCCTCTCCACGCACGTCTTTGTCGACCCTGAAGGACCCTCCATGTCCAAGATCCTGACCACGGAGTCGGGCGCGCCCGTCGCCGACAACCAGAACTCGGCCTCGGCCGGCGAGTACGGCCCGCTGCTCATCCAGGACCAGCAGCTCCTGGAGAAGCTGGCCCGGTTCAACCGCGAGCGCATCCCGGAGCGCGTCGTGCACGCCCGGGGCTCCGGCGCCTACGGGTACTTCGAGGTCACCGACGAGGTGTCGCAGTACACCCGGGCGGCCTTCCTCTCCGAGGTCGGCAAGCGCACCGAACTGTTCCTGCGCTTCTCCACCGTGGCGGGCAACCTGGGTGCCAGCGACGCGGTGCGCGACCCGCGCGGCTTCGCGCTGAAGTTCTACACCGAGGAGGGCAACTACGACCTCGTCGGCAACAACACCCCGGTGTTCTTCATCAAGGACCCGATCAAGTTCCCGGACTTCATCCACTCGCAGAAGCGCGACCCGTACACGGGCGTCCAGGAGGCCGACAACGTCTGGGACTTCTGGGCCCACTCGCCGGCCTCCACCCACCAGATCACCTGGCTCTTCGGCGACCGCGGCATCCCGGCCTCGTACCGCCACATGAACGGCTACGGCTCGCACACCTACCAGTGGGTCAACGAGCAGGGCGACGCCTTCTGGGTGAAGTACCACTTCAAGACCAACCAGGGCATCCGCTCGCTGGACGGAGGCCAGTCCGCCGAGGTGCTCGGCGCCGACGCCGACAGCCACCAGCGCGACCTGCACCAGGCCATCGAGCGCGGCGTGTTCCCGAGCTGGACGCTGTACGTCCAGCTGATGCCGGTCGCCGAGGCCGCGGACTACCGCTTCAACCCCTTCGACCTGACCAAGGTGTGGCCGCACGCCGACTACCCGCTGGTCAAGGTCGGCCGCCTGGTGCTGAACAAGAACCCGGAGAACGTCTTCGCCGAGGTCGAGCAGTCGGCGTTCTCGCCGAACAACTTCGTGCCCGGCATCGGCCCGTCCCCGGACAAGATGCTCCAGGGCCGGCTGTTCGCCTACGCGGACGCCCAGCGCTACCGCCTCGGCGTCAACCACACGCTGCTCGCCGTCAACGCCCCCCGGGCGACCGAGGCGAACAACTACGGCCGCGACGGCTTCGCCGCCGTCAACAAGTCCGGCCGCGGCAAGAACTACGAGCCCAACTCGTACGACGGCCCGGCCCAGACCGACAACGCGCTCGCCGCGCCGGTCGCGCTGAACGGCCACACCGGCACCTACACCACGCCGGCGCACACCAAGGACGACGACTTCTTCCAGGCCGGTGAGCTCTACCGGCTGATGTCGGCCGGCGAGAAGACCCGCCTGATCGACAACATCGCGGGCTTCCTGGCGCAGGTGACGCGCGACGACATCGTCGAGAAGAACCTCGCCCACTTCCACGCGGCCGACGAGGAGTACGGCAGCCGGCTGGAGGCCGCCGTGGCCAAGCTCCGCGCCGGCGACGAGGGCTGACCCGGCGTCCCTCCGGTCCGCTGTGAACCACCCTCACCGGCCGCCGGGGCCCGCACCCCGGCGGCCGCACACCGAGCCTCTCCTCCCAGGGCAGTGGGGGAGGGGCCGTTGTGCTGTCCGCACAGAGCACCCGACACCGGCGCCGGTCAAGTTCTTTACCGTACCTGCACGAATATCCGCGGAGCGGCACCGGCCGACGTCCCCGGGTGGTTAGGCTGGAGAACACCCGCGGGTAACTCCCTGGGGGACATCGGAAGGGGACGACATGTCGACACCAGCCCCGGGTCGCCACGCCATGCTGGACGAGGGCGTGCCCGGTCCGTTCACCTCCCTGCAGCACGCCCTCAGACTGCTGGAGGCCGTCGACCGGCACCCCGGCGGTGCCACCCTGGTCTCCCTCGCCCGGGAGACGTCCCTGGCCCTGCCGACCGTCCGCCAGCTGGCCGAGATCCTGGAGATCGAGGGCTACCTCCAGTGCCAGGACGGCGGTTGGGTGCTCGGCGGCACCTTCGCGCTGCTCGGGCAGTACAACCGGGAGCAGCTGGTCCGGGCCCGGCTGGACCGCAAACTCGCAGAGCTGCGCGACGAGTTGGGCGCGGCGGTGTACTTCACCCGGTACCACGACGGCGAGCTGTCGGTCGAGGCGGTGGCGGCCGCCGAGCACGCCCCGGCGGTGCAGGAGTGGGTGGACTTCCGGGCCACCGCGCACGCCAGCGCGATCGGCAAGTGCCTGCTCAGCCAGCTCGACCACGACGCCCGCCGGGACCACCTGTCCCGCCACCCGGTGGCCCGGCTCACCTCGCGGACGGTCGTCGACGCCGACCAGTTGATGCACCGGCTGGAGCGCCAGCCGGCCACCGTGCCGGTGCTGGACATCCAGGAGTACGCGCTCGGCACCGTCTGCGCCGTCGTGCCGGTGACGGCGGGGAGCACGGTCGGCTGCCTGGCCACCTCGATGCCGCTCGACAACGTGCACCGGCTCAAGGCGGCCGCCGAGCTGCTGGCCGCCCGGGCCGCGCCGCTGATGCTCGCGATGGCGGTCTGACCCTTCGGGGCCGCCCCCCGTCCACGAGCCCCGCCGGATCCCGGCGGGGCTCGCGTGTTTCCCGGCCCGCCGTCCGGTGCACATCACCTATTAGACTCGATGTCGATAAGGGCTGCCGAAACCCTTGTAGCAGGCGCTACCCGCGAGTAAGTTGCCTGGTGCCGCGCGAGCCGAGCCGCCCCGCCCCCAGGTCAGGAGGGCCTCCATGCCCCGCACCACCACACCCGTTCCCGCCGTCGCCGCCCCGGCCGCCCGGGTCCACGACAGCCTCGTCCTGGAGCCCCGGGACGTCCGCTTCGACTGGTCCGGGCTTCCGCTGCACTGGATCCCCGACGAGCCGATGGCCACCCACGTCATCAACGTCCTGCACCTGCTGCTCCCGGAGGGCGAGCGCTGGTTCGTCAAGGTGTTCAAGGAGGCGCTGCCGCTGATCCGGGACGACCGGCTGCGCGAGGAGGTGCTGGGCTTCATCGGCCAGGAGGCCATCCACGCCGAGGCCCACCAGGAGGTGCTGGACCACCTGCTCGGCCAGGGCCTCGACCCGCGTCCCTACGTCCGCCAGGTCACCTGGCTGTTCCAGCGCGTCCTCGGGGACAAGCCAGGCCTCCCGCCCGTCCGGCGGCGCGAGAACATCGTCGAGCGGGTCGCCTTCGTCGCCGCGATCGAGCACTTCACCGCCTTCCTCGGCGACTGGGCGCTCAACTCCCCCGGCCTGGACCGGGCGAAGGCCGACCCGACGATGCTGGACCTGCTGCGCTGGCACGGCGCCGAGGAGGTCGAGCACCGCAGCGTCGCCTACGACCTGATGGTCCACCTCGACCCCGGCTACGCCCGCCGGATCCGCGGCATGGCCGTCTCCGGGCCGCTGCTGGTCCACCTCTGGGTGCGCGGCGCCCGCTTCCTGCTGGCCGCCGACCCCACCCTGGACGGCCGGATCCGGCCCAGCTGGCGGGAGGCCCGGCGGCTCGCCCGGCGCGGCCTGCTGCCCGACCCGGTCCGCTCGCTCCGCTCCGGCCTGCGCTACCTGCGGCCCGGCTACCACCCCACCCAGGAGGGCTCCTCAAGCCAGGCCCTCGGCTACCTCGCCACCTCCCCGGCCGCCCGCGCCGCCGCCCACTGACGCCAGGAGAGTCGCCCGGATGGACCTGCACAACCCGCCCCCGGACCTCTACGGCCGCCCCCGCGCGGACCGGTTCATGCGAGGCCTGACCGCCTTCGGCGACCGCTACACCCCCGCGCTGGGCGGCCCGCTGCTGCGCCGCAGCCCCCGGCGCCCGTTCGGCCGCCCCACCCCGGCGCTGCAGCTGGTGGTGACCGCCCGTCGGACGATCGCCACCGACGTCGTCGAGCTGCTGCTCGGCGACCCCTCCGGCGGGGCGCTCCCGCCCTGGCAGCCCGGCGCGCACCTGCGCCTCGCGCTGCCCTCGGGCCGCGAGCGGCACTACTCGCTCTGCGGCGACCCGGGCGACCGGCGGGCCTACCGGATCGCGGTCCGCCGGCTGCCCGGGGGAGGCGGCGGGTCGGAGGAGATCCACCGCGAGCTGCACCCCGGCACCCGGCTGACCGCCCGCCGCCCGCGCAACGGCTTCGCCTTCTGCGCCGAGCCGGCCGTCCTGCTGCTGGCCGGCGGCATCGGGATCACCCCGCTGCTGCCGATGGTCCACGAGGCCCGGCGGCACGGCCTGGACTGGCACCTCGTCCACGTCGGCCGCAGCGCCGACACCCTCCCCTACGCGGAGCTGCTGCGCGGCCTCGACCCGGGCCGGGTCCACCTGCGCACCGACGACGAGCACGGCGGGGTGCCCACCGGCGCCGAGCTGCTGGCCCACGCCCCGCGCGGCGCCGCCGTCTACTGCTGCGGCCCGGCCCCCATGCTGACCGCCGTCCAGCGCGCGCTGGACGGATCGCCGGCCCGGGCCCTGCACTTCGAGCGGTTCGGCGCCGCCCCGGTCACCGGCGGCGAGCCGTTCGCCGTGCAGCTCGGCACGGACGGCCCGGTGCTGGACGTCCCCGCCGACCGGTCCGCCCTGGACGTGCTCCGCGAGGCCCGTCCGGACCTGCCGTACTCCTGCCACCAGGGCTTCTGCGGCACCTGCGAGGTCCGGCTGGTGGCCGGCGCCGCGGACCACCGCGACCGCCGCCTCACCCCCGAGCAGCGCGCCGCCGGCGCCCTGCTGCCCTGCGTCTCCCGGGCCGCCGGGGGCGAGACCCTCGTCCTGGACCTCTAGCACTGGAGCCCGCCGTGCTGCTTCGCCCCCCGGCCGTCCCCCGCACCCCGGCCTTCCCGTTCACCGACCACGACCTGGACCGCTTCCGCGAGGTCCAGCAACTCGCCTACCACTGCGCCGAACAGGTCGCCGCCCGGATCGAACCGGGGGTGACCGAGCGGCAGGCCACCGCCGAGCTGCGCCGGTACCTGGTCGCCGCCGGCGTGCAGGACTTCTTCCACGTCCCCTTCGCCTGGTTCGGCGACCGCACCGCCTTCCGGCACTTCCGCACCCCGCTGCAGTTCTTCGCCGGCGACCGCCGGCTGGAGGACGGCATGCCGTACGTCCTGGACTGCGCGCCGATCGTGGACGGCTACACCGCCGACATCGGCTACGGCGGCAAGGTCGGCGAGAACCCGGTCTGGGACCGGCTGGCCGCCGACCTCCGGGTCTACCGCGAGCTGATCCTCACCGAGGTCCGCGCCCGCCGCCCGCTCGACGAGGTGTACGCGGCGGTGGACGCGCAGATCGCCGCGCACGGCTACGACAACCGCCACCGGGTCTACCCGGGCCGGGTGATCGGCCACCAGGTCACCCGGACCACCAGCCGCGGCCCGGCCGGGGTGAACGTCCTCGGCTTCGGGGTGCGTACACTCCAGACGCTCGGCCGCGAGCTGATCGGCGAGCGCCTCCAGGGCCGCTCCCCGCTCTGGGCGGACGGCCGGTCCTCCCGGCACGCGCCGACCCCGGGCCTGTGGGCGGTGGAGCCGCACATCGGGTTCCGCGCGGTGGGCATCAAGTTCGAGGAGCTGCTGGTGGTCACCGAGGACGACGCGTACTGGCTCGACGACGACCTGCCGCACGTGCGGCGCTGGACCGCTGCCCACGCCGAGGCGACCGCCCAGGAGGCGACCCGATGACCACCACCCGCCGCCGCACCGTCCACTCCGGCGGGCTGCCGCTCGCCGTCTTCGAGGACGGCGACCCCGACGCGCCCACCGTCCTGCTGGTGCACGGCTACCCGGACACCCACGTGGTCTGGGACGACATCGCCGCCGACCTCGCCCGCGACCACCACGTGGTCCGCTACGACGTGCGCGGCGCCGGCGAGTCCGGAGCGCCCGACTCGCGCGAGGGCTACCGGCTGGAGCACCTGGCCGCCGACCTCTTCGCGGTCGCCGACGCGGTCAGCCCGGACCGCCCGGTGCACGTGGTCGCCCACGACTGGGGCTCGCTGCAGTCCTGGGAGGCCGTCACCTCGCCCGGCGCCGAGCGGCGGCTCGCCTCCTACACCACGATGTCCGGCCCCTGCCTGGACCACATCGGCCACTGGATGCGCGAGCGCTACCGCCGCCCCACCCCGCGCCACCTGCGGCAACTGCTCGCGCAGGGCGTGCACTCCTGGTACATCACGGCCTTCCACCTGCCCTACCTCGCCCCCGGCATCTGGCGGCTCGGCCTGGCCCGCGCCTGGCCCCGGGTGCTGCGCGACCTGGAGGCCGTCACCCCGCGGCCCGGCCACCCGCAGCCCACCCTGCGGCGGGACGCGGTGCGCGGCATCGAGCTCTACCGGGCCAACATGCGCCCCACCCTGCGCAATCCGCGCGAGCGGCCCACCGAGGTGCCGGTCCAGCTGATCACCCTCACCCGGGACCACTACGTCGGCGAGTACCTCTCCGAGGGGCTGGAGCGCTGGGTGCCCAGGCTGACCCGCCGCTCCCTGCACGCCACCCACTGGTCCGCCCTCCTGGAGAAGGGAACCGCCGTGGCCGGGATGGTCCGCGAGTTCACCGCCGGTGTCGACGCCGGACAGGCCCCCGACCCGGCCGGCGACGGCCCGCTGGTCGTCATCACCGGCGGCGGCAGCGGCATCGGCCGGGCCACCGCGCTCGCCTTCGCCGAGGAGGGCGCCCGGGTGGTGGTCTGCGACCTCGACCACGACGCCGCCCGGCGGACCGCCGAACTCGCCTCCCTGCTCGGCCCCCAGGCGCACGCCTACCGGGTCGACGTCAGCGACGGCGCCGCCGTCGACGCCTTCGCCGAGGCGGTCGCCGCCGCGCACGGCGTCCCCGACGTGGTGGTCAACAACGCGGGCATCGGCCACTCCGGGACGTTCCTGGAGACCACCGAGAAGGAGTGGCAGCGCGTCCTGGACGTCAACCTCTGGGGCGTGATCCACGGCTGCCGCGCCTTCGGCTCGCTGATGGCCGACCGCGGCCGGGGCGGGCACATCGTCAACCTCGCCTCGGCCGCCGCCTACCTGCCGTCCAAGGCGCTCACCGCCTACGCCACCAGCAAGGCGGCCGTGTTCATGCTCTCCGACTGCCTGCGCGCCGAAATGGCCGGGCACGGCATCGGCGTCTCGACCATCTGCCCCGGCATCGTCAACACCAACATCACCCGCACCTCCACCTTCTCCGCCACCAGCGCCGACCAGCAGGCGGCCAAGCAGGCCCGCGCCGCGAAGCTCTACGCCCGCCGGGGCTTCCCGCCGGAGAAGGTCGCCACCGCGATCCTGCACGCCGTCCGCACCGGCAAGCCGGTCGTCCCGGTCACCCCCGAGGCCAAGGCCGCCCGCTTCCTCAGCCGCCTCTCCCCGGGCCTGCTGCGCCTGGCGGCCCGCCTCAACGTGACCTGAGGGACCGGCCGGTGGGCCTGTGATATCGGGTAGGCCGGAAATCGATATCACAGGCCCAGCTCGCTCGGGAAGCCCGCCATGGCTCGCACCGTGATAGACGTCGACGACACGCTCCTCGCCGAGGCCGCGGAGATCTTCGGGACGACCACCAAGGTCGCCACGGTCAACGCGGCCCTGGAGGACGCGATCAAGCGCCGCAAGCGCGAGTCCTTCTTCACCTGGCTCTCCGAGGGCGGACTGCCCGACCTCACCGGCCACGCGCACCCGGGTGAGTGAGCGCTTCCTGATCGACAAGTCGGCCTTCGCCCGGTACCCGAAACCTGCCGTACGCGCCGCGATCGAGCCGCTGCACAACGCCGGACTCCTCGCCGTCTGCGGGGCCGTCGAGCTGGAGGTCATGCACAGCGCCCGCTCGAAGGCCGATGCCGAGCGCATTCGCGAAGGAATGCGCGGCTTCGACTGGCTTCCGACGCCGGACGAGGTCTGGGACCGGGCGATCGAGGTGCGGGCACGACCGACGGCCGCCGGCAACTGGCGGGCCCTGTCGGTCGCGGACCTCGTCATCGCCGCCACGGCCGAGCGTCACGGCGCGACCGTCCTGCACTACGACGGTGACTACGACATGATCGCCGCCGTGACCGGTCAGTCCACCCGCTGGGTCGTTCCGCCGGGTACGGCCGACTGACCCGCCCCCCGCGGCGCCGGGAGCCTGCCGCGTGCGCTCGTACGTCGTCGCGGGTGGCCGCATCGACGGGCCGGCGGCGAAGACATGATGCCGCCGCCCGACGGCACGGCGCGGTAAGTCCCGGATTCCCGGGGCAGCATCCATGGTGTCGGAGGAAGCACGAGCGAAGGACGGGACATGGCGCAGCCGCTCACGGGCAAGGTCGCCCTGGTCGCCGGGGCGACCCGGGGGGCCGGGCGGGGGATCGCGGTGCAGCTGGGGGCCGCCGGGGCGACGGTCTACGCGACCGGGCGCAGTGCCGGCGGGCACCGCTCGGAGTACGGGCGGGCGGAGACCCTGGAGGAGACGGCGGCACTGGTCACCGCGGCCGGCGGCCGCGGGATCGCGGTCCGCGCGGACCACCTCGTCCCCGCCGAGGTCGAGGCCGTGGCGCGGCGGATCGAGGCCGAGCAGGGCGGGCTCGACGTCCTGGTCAACGACATCTGGGGCGGCGAGAACCTCTTCGAGTGGGAGAGCCCGGTCTGGGAGCACGACCTGGACAACGGGCTGCGCCTGCTGCGCCTGGCCGTCGAGACGCACGTGATCACCAACCACCACCTGCTGCCGCTGCTGCTGAGCCGCCCGGGCGGTCTGGTGGTGGAGATGACCGACGGCACCGCCGACTACAACGCCACCCGTTACCGGAACTCGCTCTGCTACGACCTCGCCAAGTCCTCGGTGCTGCGGATGGCCTTCGCGCTGGGCCACGAGCTGGCCCCGCGCGGGGCGACGGCGGTCGCGCTGACCCCCGGCTGGCTGCGCTCCGAGATGATGCTGGAGCACTTCGGCGTCACCGAGGAGAACTGGCGCGACGCGACCGCGAAGCAGCCCGGCTTCGGCGTCTCGGAGTCGCCCGGCTACGTCGGCCGCGCCGTGGTGGCGCTGGCCTGCGACCCCGGGGTGGCGCGCTTCAACGGCAGCTCGCTCTCCAGCGGCGCCCTGGCGAAGGAGTACGGCTTCACCGACCTGGACGGCAGCCGCCCGGACGCCTGGCGCTACCTGGTCGACCAGGAGTCGGCGGACGGCCCGCTGGACCCGGCCGGCTACCGCTGAGCGAGGCCGCGGGGCGCGGCCGGGCGCGCCGTGGCCGCTCCGGGCCGGGCATTTGGTACCCAGGAGTTCCATCACCCAGCGGAAGCGAGGGAACCCCCATGGCCACCGGCACCGTGCAGTCCTACCACGCCGACCACGGCTACGGCCTGATCACCCCCGACGAGGACGGCCCCGCCCTCTACGTCTACTTCGACTCGATCCTGGCCGAGGGCGACCGCGTCCTCACCGAGGGGCGGCGGGTGGAGTACCAGCCGATGGAGCAGGAGGGGCGCTGGGTGGCCGAGCGGGTGCGCCCGCTCTGACCCGCGGTCGGCCCGCCCCGGCCGGCCGAGGCCCTACGATCAAGGCCCATGGAGATGACGACCGCCCTGTGGTCCTTCGCCCTCGTGGTGGGACTGCTCACGCTCACGCCCGGGATCGACACCGCGCTGGTGCTGCGCACCTCCGCCCTGGGGGAGCGCCGGCAGGCCTGGGGCGTGGTGCTCGGCATCCAGACCGGGACCCTGATCTGGGGCACCCTCACCTCGGCCGGGGTGACCGCCCTGCTGACCGCCTCCCACCTGGCGTACGAGGTCCTGCGCTGGACCGGGGCCGCGTACCTGGTCTGGATGGGGATCGGCCTGCTGCGCAACCGGGGCGGCGGGGCCGAACCGGAGCGGCTGCCGACCGGCGGCGGGGTCCGGTCCGGGTGGCGGCGCGGCACGCTCACCAATCTGCTCAATCCCAAGGTCGGCGTCTTCTACG
The DNA here is from genome assembly GCF_055561235.1 of Kitasatospora sp. NPDC022856. Taxonomy (NCBI): domain Bacteria; kingdom Bacillati; phylum Actinomycetota; class Actinomycetes; order Kitasatosporales; family Streptomycetaceae; genus Kitasatospora; species Kitasatospora sp. NPDC022856. The sequence goes on from NZ_JBVHHE010000011.1 coordinate 64,022, forward strand.
TCGCCGTGCTGCCGCAGTTCATCCCCGCGGGGGCCCCGCACTTCGCCGCCGGGGTGGCCCTGACCTGCGTCCACGTCGTGGAGGGCCTGCTCTGGTCGGCCGTGCTGGTGGGCTTCGCCAGGGCGGTGCGCGGCTGGCTGAGCCGGCCCGCCGCGCGCCGGCTGCTGGACCGGGTGACGGGTGCGGTGGTGGTGGGCTTCGGGGTGCGGCTGGCGCTCTCGGAGTAGCCCGCCCGGCGCGCTGCCCCACGTCACCCGGGTGGTGGCGCCGGATGGCCGGGCGGGCGGGGGCGGGGCTGCATGGGAGGCGACGGAGCCCATCCGACGGGAGCAGCGCATGGCCATCATCGTGATGTTCGAATTCCCCGGTACCACCCGGGACCAGTACGAGGAGGCGGTGGACCGGCTGACCGGCGGCACCGGGCTGAACGCGCCCTCGGACTGGCCGGTGCGCGGGCTGGTCCTGCACGTGTCCGGTCCGACGCCGGGCGGCGGCTGGCACGTCACCGAAGTGTGGGAGTCCCGGGAGGCCTTCGAGCACTTCTCGGCGGTGCTCCTGCCGATCCTCCAGGAGGTCGGCATCCCGGCCGCACCGCCGCTGATCCGCGAGGTCCACGACGTCGTGCGGTGACGGCGGGGCCGGGGCGCGCCGCGGTCAGGCCGCGTGGGACCGCGCGTCCCCGGTGGCCGGACCGGCCGCCCGCGCCAGGTCGTGGTGGATCGGCCCCTCGCCGCGGCTCAACGGCAGGCAGCTGCCGCCGCGCCGGTGGGCGACGATCTCGGCGGCGACCGAGACGGCGGTCTCCTCGGGGGTCCGGGCACCGAGGTCCAGGCCGATCGGCGAGCGCAGCCGGCCGATCTCGGCGTCGGTCAGGCCGACCTCGCGCAGCCGGGTGTCGCGGTCCCGGTGGGTGCGGCGCGAGCCCATCGCGCCGATGTAGCCGACCGGCAGCCGCAGCGCGCGCTCCAGCAGCGGGATGTCGAACTTGGCGTCGTGCGTGAGGACGCAGAGCACCGTCCGCCCGTCGATCCGGTCCAGCTGGGAGTCCAGGTAGCGGTGCGGCCAGTCGACCACCACCTGGTCGGCGTCGGGGAAGCGCCGCTCGGTGGCGAAGACCGGCCGGGCGTCGCAGACGGTGACGTGGTAGCCGAGGAACTTGCCGATCCGCACCACGGCGGCGGCGAAGTCGATCGCCCCGAAGACGATCATCCGCGGCGCGGGGACGTAGGACTCGACGAAGAAGGTGACGGTGCCCTGCTCCCGGTCGTCGCAGGGGCGTCCGTCGAGGCCGAGGACCAGTCGGCCGGTGCGCCCGGCGTCCAGCATGGCGCGGGCCTCGGCGACCACGGCGCGCTCCAGCGGGGCCACGGTGGTGGGCGCGGGGGAGAGGGCCCCGTGGTGGGTGTCGGCGGTGACGGCGACGGTGGCGCCGACCAGCGCGCCGGGGCCGTCGATCACCCGGGCCAGGGCGACCGGGGTGCCGGAGGCGAGGTAGGTGATGCCGGCGTCGAGTGCGGGGTCGGTGCCGGGGACGACCGGCTGGACGAAGACGTCCAGCACGCCGCCGCAGGTCAGGCTGACCGCGAAGGCGTCCTCGTCGCTGTAGCCGAAGCGTTCCAGCACCGGCCGGCCGGACTCGATGGCGGCCTGGCAGAGCTCGTAGACGGCTCCCTCGACGCAGCCGCCGGAGACGCTGCCGATCGCCTCGCCGGCCGCGTCGACGGCGAGCGCGGCACCCGGGTCGCGCGGCGCGCTGCCGGAGACCCCGACCACCGTGGCCACGGCGAAGGAACGCCCGGACGCGTGCCAGGCCTGCAGCTGCTCGGCGATGTCGTGCATGTCGGGGAGCTCCTTAACACCTCGGAAGACGGAACGGGAGGTGCCGCCGTACGGGAAACGATTCCCGTACGGCGGCGGTGCTGCTAGTGGACGCCCAGCCAGGACTTGATCGGAGTGAGCGCGAAGTAGACCACGAACACGCCGGTGAGGATCCACATCAGCGGGCCGGGCTCGCGCCACTTGCCGGTGCCGGCCTTGATGACGGTGTACGAGATGACGCCCGCGGCGACACCGGCGGTGATGCTGTAGGTGAACGGCATCAGGGTGCAGGTGAGGAAGGCCGGGATGGCGACCTCGCGGTCCGACCAGTCGATGTGCCGGGCCTGGCTCATCATCATCGAGCCGATGACGACCAGGGCCGCGGAGGCGACCTCGGTGGGGACGATCGCGGCGAGCGGCGAGAAGAACAGCATGAGGGCGAACACGCCGCCGGTGACGGTCGAGGCGAGGCCGGTCCGGGCGCCGTCGCCCACGCCGGTGGCCGACTCGACGAACACGGTCTGGCCGGAGGAGCCCGCGACACCGCCGATGGCACCGCCGGCGCCGTCGATGAACAGCGCCTTGGACAGGCCGGGCATCCGGCCCTGCTTGTCGGCAAGGCCCGCCTCGGTGCCGACGCCGATGATGGTGGCCATCGCGTCGAAGAAGCCGGCCAGGACCAGGGTGAAGACGGCGACCGAGGCGCTGATCGCGCCGAGGCCGTGGCTGCCGAAGGCCCCGAAGACGTCGATGTGACCGAAGAGGCCGAAGTCGGGTGCGGAGACCGGGCCGCCGCTCGGCCACACCGGGGCGGAGCTGACCCAGGTCTTCGCCGGGAGGTCGGCGACCGCGTTGATGACGAAGGCCACCACGGTGCCGCCGGCGATGCCGATCAGGATCGCGCCGCGCACGTTGCGGGCCAGCAGGACGAAGATCGTCAGCACCGTGAGGCAGAAGACCAGCACGGGCCAGCCGGCGAGTTCGCCGAAGGGGCCGAGCGCGAGCGGGGTGGGACCGCCGGTGTGCACGAAGCCGGCCTTGACCAGGCCGATCAGCGAGACGAAGAGGCCGATGCCGATGGTGATGGCGTGCTTGAGCGGCAGGGGGATGCCGTTCATGATCTTCTCGCGCAGTCCGGAGACCACCAGCAGGACGATCAGCAGGCCGTAGACGACGCAGAGGCCCATCGCCTGGGGCCAGGTGGTGTGCGGTACCACCAGGGCGGATATCACGCCGGAGACGGAGAGGCCGGCGGCGACCGCGAGGGGGACGTTGCCGACCACGCCCATCAGGATCGTGGTGACGGCGGCGGCGAGCGCGGTGGCGGTCGTGAGCTGGGCGTGGTCCAGCTTGAGGCCGTTGACGTCGGCGCCGCTCAGGATGATCGGGTTGAGCAGGACGATGTAGGCCATCGCCATGAAGGTGGTGAGGCCACCGCGGATCTCGTTGCCGAAGGTCGATCCCCGGGCCGTGATCTTGAAGTACGCGTCCATGGCGTTCTTCGGCGGTGCGACCGGGGCCGACGTGGGGGTGTCGTCCTCGGTGGGTCTGTCTTCAGTGGTGCCGGGCTCCGTGGGGATCCTGGTCATGTCCACTCCCAAGTGTCAAAGGGGGTTGGGGTGGGCGAGCCGACCTGACAGCCAGTCAACGAAGTTGGCACAGGGGGACGATTCGACTCACTGGGCGCACTCTGTGGCAGTGCTGCGGTGCAGTGCGTTCCACCGGCCGTCGGCCGGGGGTGGGTGGTGCGCACCGCTGCAGAACCCCGGCGTGGGAGAGGCAGCGGGAGGATGCGTTCGCTTTGCTTCGGCTGGTGCATGTGTGGTGCCCGTACTTCGGGGTGGAACTGCCCCGGGGCGGCGGGGAAGACGGTCGCCGCCCCGGGGAGGTGTGGGGGAGACCCGGTGGCTACTTCGGCCCGGGGGCCTCGGTGGTCAGGTGCTCGGGCCGGACGGGGATCCGGTTGAGCGCCAGACCGGTGGCGTTGCGGATGGCGGCCACGATCGACGGCGTCGCGGAGACGGTCGGGGCCTCGCCCACCCCGCGCAGCCCGTACGGGGCGTGCGGGTCGGGGAGTTCGAGGATCTCCACCGGGATCGGCGGGGTGTCCAGGATGGTGGGGATCAGGTAGTCGGTGAAGGACGCGTTGCGGACCTTCCCGTCCTTGACGATGATCTCCTCCATCACGGCCAGGCCGAGCGCCTGGGTGCAGCCGCCCTGGATCTGGCCCACCACCGAGAGCGGGTTGAGCGCCTTGCCGACGTCCTGGACGGCGGTCAGCTCGACCACCTTGACCAGGCCCAGCTCGACGTCCACGTCGACCACCGCGCGGTTGGCGCAGAAGGTGTACTGGACGTGGCCGAAGCCCTGCCCGGTCTCCTTGTCGAACGGGACGGTCGGGCGGTGGTGGTGCTCGCGGGTGAGGTCGATCGCCTCGTCGCCGAGCAGGTCGACCATGGAGACCAGGGCGCCCGTCGACGGCGAGACCACCTTGCCGCCGGTCAGCGTCAGGTCGTGCTGGGTCCAGCCGTAGCGCCGGCGGCCCTTCTCGATCAGCGCCTGCTTGACGGCCTCGGCGGCGAGCTTCACCGCACCGCCCGTCATGTAGGTCTGCCGGGAGGCCGAGGTCGAACCGGCCGAGCCGACCTCGGTGTTGGCCGGGTGGATGGTGACCTGCTCGACGCCCAGCTCGGTGCGCGCGATCTGGGCGTGCACGGTGACGCCGCCCTGGCCGACCTCGGCCATCGCGGTGTGCACCATGGCGACCGGCTCGCCGCCGATCACCTCCAGGCGCACCCGGGCGGTGGAGTAGTCGTCGAAGCCCTCGGAGAAGCCGACGTTCTTGATGCCGACCGAGTAGCCGACGCCGCGCACGATGCCCTCGCCGTGCGAGGTGTTGGAGAGCGCGCCGGGCAGCTGGCGGACGTCCAGGTGCTCGGTGTCCAGCGGCGGCGGGAGCGGCATGTCCTTGACCCGGCGCAGGAGTTCGGCCACCGGGGCGGGCGAGTCGATCTGCTGTCCGGTGGGCATGAAGTCGCCCTCCGACATCGCGTTCAGCTGGCGCAGCTCGACCGGGTCCATGCCCAGCTCGGCGGCGAGCCGGTCCATCTGGGTCTCGTAGCCGAACGCGGCCTGGACCGCGCCGAAGCCGCGCATCGCCCCGCAGGACGGGTTGTTGCTGTACAGCGCGATGGCGTGCATCTTGACGTTCGGGATCACGTACGGCCCGTGGCCGAGCGAGGCCGCGTTGCCGACCACGGCCGGCGAGGCGGAGGCGTACGCGCCGCCGTCCAGCACGATCCGGCAGTCGGCGAAGACCAGCTTGCCGTCCCGGGTGGCGCCGTGCTCGTAGGTCATCCTCGCCGGGTGGCGGTGCACGTGGCCGTAGAAGGACTCGTCACGGGCGTAGACGATCTTGACCGGCTTGCCGGTGTGCTGGGCGAGCAGGCAGGCGTGGATCTGCATCGAGATGTCCTCGCGGCCGCCGAAGGCGCCGCCGACACCGGCCAGCGTGAGGCGGACCTTCTCCTCCGGCAGGGCCAGCACGGGGGCCATCTGCTGGCGGTCCACGTGCAGCCACTGGGTGGCGATGTAGAGGTCGATGCCGCCGTCCTCGGCCGGGACGGCCAGGCCGGACTCCGGCCCGAGGAAGGCCTGGTCCTGCATGCCGACCTCGTAGCTGCCCTTGACGATGACGTCCGCCAGCGCCCGCACCTCGTCGGTCACGCCGAGGCCGGAGACCAGCTTCTGCTCGTGGCAGATGTTGCCGTAGCCGTGCGACTTGAACTCGTGCGGCTCGTGCACGTAGCCGTGGGTCTCCGGGTCGAGGCACTGCTCCTCGGTGGTGATCGGGGTGAGCACCTCGTACTCGACCTTGATCTTCTTCACCGCGCGGCGGGCCGTCTCCGGGTGGTCGGCCGCGACCAGCGCGATGGCCTCACCGTGGTAGCGGACCTTGTCGATCGCCAGGGCCGGCTGGTCCTGGATCTCCAGGCCGTAGTACTTGGTGCCGGGGATGTCCTCGTGCGTGAGGACGGCGTACACGCCGGGGACCTTCAGCGCGTCGGCGATGTCCACCGAGAGGATGTTCGCCCGGGGGTGCGGCGAGCGCAGCGCCATACCCCAGAGCATGTCCTCGTGCCACAGGTCGGACGAGTAGGCGAACTCGCCCTTGACCTTCAGGTTGCCGTCCGGGCGCAGCGGCGAGCCGCCGATGCCGTCCTTGCTGGCCTGGTTGATGTTCTGCAGGTTCTTCTGACCCTGGATGGTGCGGGTACTCATTCCGACGTCGCCCTCTCGCACGTGCGGGCGGAAGCCAGCCGCACCGCGTCCATGATCTTCTCGTAGCCGGTGCAGCGGCAGAGGTTGCCCGACAGCGCCTCACGGATGTCGTTGTCACTCGGCTGGGCGTCCTTCGCCAGCAGCGCGTCGGTCTGCACCAGCAGGCCGGGCGTGCAGAAGCCGCACTGGACGGCGCCGGCGTCGACGAAGGCCTGCTGGACCAGGCCCAGCTCGCCCTGCTCGTCGCTCAGGCCCTCGACGGTGCGGACCTCGCGGTCCTGCACCTGGCCGGCCGCGACCAGACACGAACAGACCGGGACGCCGTCCAGGTAGACCGTGCAGGAGCCGCACTCGCCCTGCTCGCAGGCGTTCTTCGAGCCCGGGAGGCCGACCCGCTCGCGCAGCACGTAGAGCAGGCTCTCGCCCTCCCAGACGTCGTCGGCCTCGACCGGCTTGCCGTTGGCGGTGAAAGTGACCCTCATGCCGCGCTCCTGATCTGCTTGCTGTAGTCGTTCCACGTCCAGGTGAGCGTGCGGCGCGCCATCACGGCCAGCGAGTGCCGCCGGTAGTCGGCGGTGCCGCGGACGTCGTCGATGGGCGAGGCGGCGGCCTTCACCAGCTCGCCGAACCGCTGGATCACCTCGGCGCCCAGCAGCTCGCCGGACTCCCACAGGCCGCGCTCGGCGAGCACGCCCCGCAGGTACTCCTCGGCCTCGACGGCGCGGCGCGGCGTGGGGGCGGCCGAGCCGATCCCGGTGCCGACGGTGCCGTTCTTCGGGTGCAGCGCGAAGCCGAAGGCGCAGACCGCGATCACCATGGCGTTGCGGGTGCCGATCTTGGAGAACTGCTGAGGGCCGTCCGCGACGGGGATGTGCACGGCCCTGATCAGCTCGTCGGCCGCCAGGCTGTTGCGCTTGACGCCGACGTAGAACTCGTCGATCGGGATCATCCGGGTGCCGCGCACGGAGTCCGCCTCGACGAACACGTCGCGGCCGGCGGCCAGCAGCGCGGGGTGCGCGTCGCCGGCCGGGGAGGCACCGCCGAGGTTGCCGCCGACGCCGCCGCGGTTTCGGATCTGCGGCGAGCCGACGGTGTGGGCCGCCAGCGCGAGGCCGGGCAGCGGACCGGACAGCTCGTCGATGATCCGGGAGTAGGGGACGGAGGCGCCGAGCCGGACGACGTCGCCGTCGTTCGACCATTCGGTGAGCTCGGTGATGCGGTTCAGGTCGAGAATCGCGGATGGCCGGTGCACGTCGAAGTTCATCTCGACCATGACGTCCGTACCGCCCGAGATGGGCAGCGCGGTCGGGTACTCAGCCTTCGCCGCGAGTGCCTCGTCCCAGGTAGCGGGCCGAAGGAACTCCATGCGGGTGTCTCCTCAAGTCGTTGCCGGCCGGACGGGTGGGCACAGTGCCCGGAACTCGGTGTTCGGACCGCGCTGTCCGCTTCGTCGCCTCCGCGTCGGGTCCTGGTCACCGGGGTGTGTCCGGCGGCGTGTGGCCAGTGAACCTCTGTGACGGGGCCCACTGGCAGTCACCGATGGCATGAAGCCCCGGCTGTGGTCCCGCCCGGCATCCTGTACGTTCCTCTAAGGACGAGAATCTCGCAGCCCAGCTGATTTCCGGGTGCTGCCTACGACCGTAATCCGGCCGTGATTCCCAAGCTATGACCCCGTGATCCGGGCGTCCGTTGGGACGTAACACCGAGCACGGATGTTCGGGCACACTGTGACCCCCGGACCGCGCGCTCGGGCCCCCTCACCCCCACCCCAAGCCCGTAAGGAGTCCCGGATGCGTGTCCGCGACCTGCTCGCCCCCGGAGCCCCGAGACTGCGCCTGCTCGCGGCCGAGGAAGAGCTCGACCGGCAGGTCAGCGGCGTGATGACCACGGACCTGCACGACCCGGGCCGCTACCTGCACGGCGGCGAGCTGGTGCTCACCGGCATGCTCTGGCGCACCGGGCCGGCCGACTCCGAACGCTTCGTGCGGACCATCGTGGCCGGTGGCGCGGTCGCCCTCGCGGCCGGCGAGGCCGAGGTCGGCCCCGTCCCCGAGGACCTCGTCGACGCGTGTCGCCGGCACCGGATGCCCCTGTTGGCGGTACCCGACGACATCGCTTTCGGCACCGTCACCGAGTTCATCGGCCGACAGGTCTCCGCCGACCGCGCCGCCGACCTGGCCGCCCTGGTCGACCGCCACCGGCTGCTGGTCTCCGCGGCCGGCGGCGGCGGACTGGACGCCGTCCTCGACCTCCTCGGCGGCGACCTCGACCTCGACTGCTGGGTGCTCACGCCCACCGGAGCGGTGATCGCCGGCCCGGCCGACCGGCTCTCCGCCGAGGACCGCGACCAGCTGGTCCGCGCCCACCTCGGCGCCCAGCGCCAGCGCCGCCGCCCCCCGCACCGGGCCCGGCTGGCCAACGGCTCCTACTCGCTGCTGCCCGCCCCGGCCCTCGACGACGTCCAGGCGCCGCTCGCCGACTGGGTGCTCGCGGTGGCCGGCGACGTCACCGAATGGACCACCAAGCGCCAGCAGCTCGCCGAGAACCTCGCCCGGCTGGTCGCCGCCGAGCGGCACCGCCGCGACGAGGGCCGCCGGCTGCGCCGCCGCCTCGCCGACGAGGTGCTGACGCTGCTCCAGCGCGACGCCGACCCGGGCGAGATCAGCCGCACCCTGTACGCCTCCTCGGCGATGGCCGCCCGGTACGAGAACCCCGAGCCCAAGCCGCAGTCGCCGGACGGCTCCTGGCTGGTGCTCAGCGCCGAGGGCACCGGCCTGCCCGAGGGCGCGGTGCGGCTGATCCTGGAGGAAGCTCTCAACGGCACCACCGACCGCGCCCTGGTCGCCGGGGCGGGCACCGGCGCGGTGGTGGTGCTGCCCGCGCTGGACAGCGCGGTGCCCGCCGACACCCTGCGGGAGCTGCTCGCCCCGCTGGAGGCGGGCCTCGGCTCAGAGGGCCGGATCACCCTCGGCGTGTCGGCCCCCGCCTCCGAGGCGGGCGGCCTGCGCGGCGCCCTGGAGGAGGCCCGGCACGCCCGCCGGATCGCCGCCGCCCGGGTCGGCCGGGTCTGCGTGGCCGGCCCGGAGGAGCTGGCCTCGCACGTGCTGCTGCTGGCCGCGGTGCCCGACGAGGTCCGCCGGGCCTTCCGCGGCCGGCTGCTGGACAAGGTGATCGCCTACGACATCGAGCACCAGGCGGACCTGGTCCGCACCCTGGAGGCGTTCCTGCGCTCGGACGGCTCGTGGACCCGCTGCGCCGCCCAGCTGCACGTGCACGTCAACACGCTGCGCTACCGGATCGGCCGGATCGAGGAGCTGACCGGCCGTGACCTCTCCCGGCTGGAGGACCGGGTGGACTTCTACCTGGCCCTCGAACTGGCCTGAGCCCGCACGGGAAGGGGTCCGCCCCGCACACCGTCGGTGTGCGGGGCGGACCCCTTCCGCGTGACTAAGGCTGCACGGGGATGATCGAGGTGAGCCACTGGAAGACGCCCGGCACCATGTTCTTCCAGACGTCGCTGGAGTGCGGCCCGGTGGTCTCCTGGACCTGGACGGTGGTCGGCGCCTTCGCGACGGCCGCGATCGCCTGGCCGTCCTCGTAGCCGTCGCCCTTGTTGCCGCTGATGTACAGGGCGACCTTCGGCGGCTGGGCGGCGGTCTTCACGATGGTGACCGGGTTGTTCGCCTCGCGCAGCTGGGCGTCCTTGCCGACCAGCGAGGACTTCTCGACCGCCGGGTCGTTGTAGCCCGAGAGGCTGATGCCGGCCCGGTAGCGGTTGGGGTGGGCCAGCGAGAGCTTGGCGGCGCAGTGGGCACCGGCCGAGTAGCCGGCCACCGCCCAGCGGTCGGCCGACGGCTCGGCGCGGAAGTTGTCCAGCACCATCTGGGGGACGTCGCGGGTCAGCCAGGTGTCCGCGTTGACCTTGCCGGGCACGTCGGTGCAGCCGGCGTCGGTGCTGTTGCCCAGCAGCAGGGTGCGCGGCGAGACGAGGATGAACGGCGCCACCTTGCCCTCCTGCATCAGCGGCTTGAGCTGCTCGGAGACCTTGAGCGTGCCGTACCAGGTGGAGGAGGAGCCGGGGAAGCCCGGGATCAGCTCGACGACCGGGAACTTCTTGTCCTTGAACGCCGGGTCGTGGTACTGCGGCGGCAGCCAGACCAGCACCTCGCCGTCCACGCCGGACAGCTGGCCCTTGAGGTCGGTCTTCTGGACGTCGTTCGGCACCTTGGGGTCGTCCACGCTGCGGAACTGCTGGTGGACCTTGGGCGGCTGCTTGGCGGCGTCGCCGCCGGCCTGGGCCCCGCCGGCGCCCGCCTCGGCCGGGGGGACGGAGGGCACGGCCCGGACGTGGTTGCCGGTGCCCAGCAGGTCGTCCCAGTTGCCGTAGATCAGGTTGGCGTTGTTGACCATGACGAAGACCGTCGTCACGGCGGTGATCTGGCAAAAGACGATCATGGCAAGCCTGGACAGGACCTGCACCGGCCTCGGCCCGCGCACCTTTCCCCAGAGCAGCAGGGCCGCCGCGATGGAGATCGGCACGAGGACGATCGTGCAGATGAGGAATGGCGTGCCTGTCAGTTGCATCAAATTCTCGTATCCGGGTTCAAAGCCGTCCGGGGCCCCACTCGCCCGGAACGCGCTCCAATGGCATCAGACGGTCGGGAACGCGGGATCGGTTGCCGTCCGAATCTGTAAGGAACCTGAGAGGAACATCACGTTTCGGTGCTGCTTCCCCCGCGGGGCCCGCACCAGTCTGCCACCCTGACGGCCCGCACCCGGACGCTGCGCCCAGCGGACTCCCAGGAACGCCACCGGGGGCACGATACCGCCCGGGCGGATCCGGGCGGCGGGCGAGGCGGTGCGATGCCGCGCGCGGCGGGCAGCGAGACTATGGGGATGAGCACAACCCGCTTTCGCCCCTTCCGCCGGTTCCGGCCCGCCTGCGCCGTCCTCGCCGTGCTGGCCGCCGTGGCCGGCTGCAGCAGTACCGGAGGCCTCCGCGCCGAGCACGCCCGCAGCCAGGCCGCGGCCGCCGGTGGCAGTGCCGTCACCACCCCGCGCTGGAAGATCGCCATGGTGACCCACGCCGGCGCCGGCGACGCCTTCTGGGACACCGTGCGCAAGGGCGCCGAGCAGGCCGCCGCCAAGGACAACATCACCTTCCTGTACTCCAACGACGCCCAGACCCAGAACCAGGTCCAGCTGGTCCAGGCCGCCATCGACCAGAAGGTCGACGGCCTGCTGGTCACCCTCGCCAAGGGCGACGCGCTCGGTGACGTGCTCGGCAAGGCCAAGGCGGCCGGCATCCCGGTGATCACCGTGAACTCCGGCCAGGAGTACTCCGCCCGGTTCGGCGCGCTGACCCACATCGGCCAGGACGAGTCCACCGCCGGCCAGGCGGCCGGCACCGAGCTCGCCGGCCGGGGCCGCAAGAACGTCCTCTGCGTGATCCACGAGCAGGGCAACGTCGGCCAGGAGCAGCGCTGCTCCGGCGCCCAGTCCAAGGCCGGCGGGGCCTTCCAGGTGCTCTACGTGGACGGCGTCAACATGCCCGACGCCCGGGCCGCCGTCTCCGCCAAGCTGCAGGCCGACCCGGCCATCGACACCGTGCTGACCCTCTCCGGGCCGATGGCCGCCACCGGACTGCAGGCGATCCAGGACGCCCGCCGCCCCGTCGAGCTCGACACCTTCGACCTGGGCACCCAGGTGGTGGCCGGCCTCAAGTCCGGCTCGGTCGGCTTCGCCGTCGACCAGCAGCCCTACCTCCAGGGCTACGAGGGCGTCGACCTGCTCTGGCTCTACCGCTCCAACCTGGACATGCTCGGCGGCGGCAAGCCCGTGCTGACCGGGCCGCAGATCCTCACCCGCGACGACGCCGACGCCCTCGCCGAGTACGTCGCGAGGGGGACGCGTTGAGCACCACCGACCTCCTCGTCCAGGACCGCCCGGCGGCGCTGCGGCGGGTGCTCGCCCGCCCCGAACTGGGGGCGCTGATCGCCGCCGCCGCGGTCTTCCTGGTCTTCGCCGCGGTCGCCGAACCGTTCCTGCGGGTCTCCTCGCTGGGCACCGTGCTGTACGCGGCCTCCACCATCGGGATCATGGCCGTCCCGGTCTCGCTGCTGATGATCGGCGGCGAGTTCGACCTGTCGGCCGGCGTGCTGGTCACCACCGCCGCGCTGACCTCGTCGATGGTGTCCTACCAGCTCACCGCGGTGACCTGGGTCGGCGTGCTGGTCTCGCTGCTGGTGACGCTGGCGGTCGGCGGCTTCAACGGCTGGATGCTCAGCCGGACGAAGCTGCCCAGTTTCATCGTCACCCTGGGCACCTTCCTGATGCTCACCGGCGCCAACCTCGGCGTCACCAAGCTGGTCTCCGGCACCGTCTCGACCAAGCCGATCTCCGACATGGAGGGCTTCGGCGCCTGCCGTTGGCTGTTCGCCTCCGAGGTCACCGTCGGCGGGCTGACGATCAAGGCCACCGTCTGGTGGTGGCTCGGCCTGCTGCTGGTCGGCAGCTGGGTGCTGCTGCGGACCCGCTTCGGCAACTGGATCTTCGCGGTCGGCGGCGACGCGGCCGCGGCCCGGGCGGTCGGCGTGCCCGTCGCCCGGACGAAGACGGTGCTCTACCTCGGCGTCGGCTTCGGCGCCTGGGTGCTCGGCCAGCACCTGCTGTTCTCCTTCGACACCGTGCAGTCGGGCGAGGGCGTCGGCAACGAGCTGATCTACATCGTGGCGGCCGTCATCGGCGGCTGCCTGATCACCGGCGGTTACGGCTCGGTGGTCGGCTCGGCGCTCGGCGCGCTGATCTTCGGCATGGCGAGCAAGGGCATCATCTACGCCCAGTGGAACCCCGACTGGTTCAAGTTCTTCCTGGGTGCGATGCTGCTGCTCGCCGCCCTGTTGAACACCTTCGTCAAGCGCCGCGCCGAACGGGGACCGCGATGACCGAGCTGCTCCGCCTCGAAGGCGTCGGCAAGACCTACGGCTCCGTCCGGGCGCTCCAGGACGTCTCGCTCACGCTGCGGGCCGGCGAGATCAGCTGCGTGCTCGGCGACAACGGCGCCGGCAAGTCCACCCTGATCAAGATCATCGCCGGGCTGCACCGGCACGACGAGGGCCGTTTCACCGTCGGCGGCGAGGAGGTCCGCTTCGGCTCCCCGCGCGAGGCGCTGGACCGCGGCATCGCCACCGTCTACCAGGACCTCGCGGTCGTCCCGCTGATGCCCGTCTGGCGGAACTTCTTCCTCGGCTCCGAACGGGGCCTGCGGCGCTGGGGCGGACTGCGCCTGGACGCCGACGGGATGCGCGCCACCACCCGGGAGGCGCTCGCCCGGATGGGCATCGACCTGCACGACGTCGACCGCCCGATCGGCACCCTCTCCGGCGGCCAGCGCCAGTGCGTGGCGATCGCCCGGGCCGTCCACTTCGGCGCCGAGGCGCTGATCCTGGACGAGCCCACCGCCGCGCTCGGCGTCAAGCAGTCGGGGGTGGTGCTCAAGTACGTCACCGCCGCCCGCGACGCCGGCCTCGGGGTGGTGCTGATCACCCACAACCCGCACCACGCCTACCTGGTCGGCGACCACTTCACCCTGCTCAAGCGGGGCCGGATGGCCGGCAGCCACCCGCGGGCGGAGATCGGCCTGGAGGAGCTCACCACCGAGATGGCCGGCGGCTCCGACCTGGAGGAGCTCTCGCACGAGCTGGCCCGCCCGGGCACCGACACCCCTGAACCCCGTGACTCCCGTGATCCCCGTGAGGAGCGTCCGCAGCCGTGACCACCCCCAACGCCGCCTCCCGGCCACCGGTCCTGCCCAGCCTGCTCGGCCTCGGGCCGCGGGCCGAGCGCCGCCGCCGGGCCCTGCCCGCCGGCCTCCTGCGGCTGCCCACCATCGGCGTCGACATCGGCGGCACCAAGGTGGTCGCGGGCGTGGTGGACGGCGAGGGCAAGGTGCTGGAGAAGCTGCGCACCGACACCCCCGACAAGAGCAAGAGCCCCCGGGTCGTCGAGGACGTCATCGTCGAGCTGGTGCTCGAACTCGCCGACCGCCACGACGTCCACGCGGTGGGCATCGGCGCGGCCGGCTGGGTGGACGCCGAGCGCTCCCGGGTGCTCTTCGCCCCGCACCTGAACTGGCGCAACGAACCGCTCCAGCAGGCGCTCAGCGAGCGGCTGCGGTTCCCGGTGATCGTCGAGAACGACGCCAACGCGGCGGCCTGGGCCGAATGGCGGTTCGGCGCCGGGCGCGGCGAGGACCTCATGGTGATGCTCACCCTCGGCACCGGCATCGGCGGCGCGGTGGTCCGCGACGGCTACGTCGACCGGGGCAAGTACGGGCTGGCGGGGGAGTTCGGGCACATGCAGGTGGTGCCCGGCGGCCACCGCTGCCCGTGCGGCAACCGGGGCTGCTGGGAGCAGTACTCCTCCGGGAACGCCCTGGTGCGCGACGCGCGCGAGCTGGTCGCCGAGGAGTCGCCGGTGGTCCAGCTGCTGCTGGCCAGGGCCGGCGGCGCGGTCGAGGGCATCACCGGCCCGCTGGTCACCGAGGCCGCCCGGGCCGGTGACGCGACCGCCGTCGAGCTGCTCTACGAGGTCGGCACCTGGCTCGGGGTCGGCATCGCCAACCTCGCGGCCGCCCTGGACCCGGGCCGCTTCGTGGTCGGCGGCGGCGTCTCCGAGGCCGGCGACCTCCTCCTCACCCCGGCCCGGGACGCCTTCCGCCGCACCCTCACCGGGCGCGGCTTCCGGCCGGAGGCGACCATCGCGCACGCGGCGCTGGGCAACGAGGCGGGCCTGGTCGGCGCCGCCGACCTCGCCCGCCAGGTCGCCCGTCGCTTCCGCACCATCAAGCGGCGCCGGGTGGAGCGCAGCGTGCTGTAGCGCCGGACTACCCGCCGGTAGTCGCGGCGCCCTGTTGTCCGGGCCATGCCTCCTGTGAAAGAACGGAGTTGACGTCGACTCAGGAGGCCTCCGGATGAGAGCTCTGGCCCGAATCGCCCCGCCGCTCCTGCTTGCCACCGCCCTGGTCTGTTCCGCCGCCGGGCCGGCCGGGGCGGCAGCCCCGCCGCCGAAGGTGCCCGAGGCGGTGGGCTGGGGCGGCGCGGTGGCCAGCGTGGACGCCGACGCCACGGCGGCCGGCATCGAGGTGCTGCGCAAGGGCGGCAACGCGGTGGACGCCGCCGTCGCCGTCGCGGCGGCGCTCGGTGTCACCGAGCCGTACTCGGCCGGCATCGGCGGCGGCGGGTACTTCGTCTACTACGACCACGACAGCGGCCGGGTGTCCACCCTCGACGGCCGCGAGACGGCCTCCCGGACGGCCGACGCTTCGCTCTTCCTGGAGGACGGCAAGCCGCTGGCCTTCGCGGACGCCGTCACCAGCGGGCTGTCGGTCGGCGTGCCCGGCTCCCCGGCGACCTGGGAGACGGCCGTGCGGCAGTGGGGCAAGCGCTCCTTCGCCGACGCGCTGAAGCCGGCCCGGCGGATCGCCGAGCAGGGCTTCACCGTCGACCAGACCTTCCAGGACCAGACCGCGCTCAACCAGGACCGGTTCAAGGACTTCCCCGCCACCGCGAAGCTCTTCCTGCCCGGCGGCAAGCTCCCCGCGGTCGGCTCCACGTTCCGCAACCCCGAGCTCGCCGCCACCTACCGCCAGCTGGGCGAGCAGGGCACCGCGGCGCTCTACCGGGGCGACCTCGGCGCCGACATCGTCCGGACCATCCAGCACCCGCCGGTGGACCCGGCCTCCGGGCGCAACGCCCGCCCCGGCAAGGTGGACGCCGCCGACCTGGCCGCGTACCAGGTGCGCCGCCAGCAGCCCACCCACGTGGCCTACCGCGACTACGACCTCTACTCGATCGCCCCGTCCAGCTCCGGCGGCACCACCGTCGGCGAGGCGCTCGGCATCCTGGAGGACGGCGACGTCGGCCGGTACGACGACACGCAGTACTACCACCACTTCCTGGAGGCCTCCCGGATCTCCTTCGCCGACCGCAACCGCTGGGTCGGCGACCCGGCCTTCTCCGACGTCCCGGCCAAGGAGCTGCTCTCCCCCCGGTACGTCGCCTCGCGGGCCTGCCTGATCAGCCCCGACCGGGCGCTCACCAGCCCGCTCGCCCCCGGCGACCCGCGCCACCCGGCCGACTGCGCGAACACCGGCGCGGCCCAGCCCGAGCCCTACGAGGGCCTGAGCACCAGTCACCTGACCGTGGCCGACCGCTGGGGCAACGTCGTCTCCTACACCCTCACCCTGGAGCAGACCGGCGGCAGCGGCATCACCGTCCCCGGCCGGGGCTTCCTGCTCAACAACGAGCTGACCGACTTCAACTTCACCCCGCTGACCCCCGGGGTGCCGGACCCGAACCTCGCCGGGCCGGGCAAGCGCCCGCGCTCCTCGCTCTCGCCGACCATCGTGCTGCGCGACGGCGAGCCGGTGCTGGCGGCCGGCTCGCCCGGCGGCGCGACCATCATCACCACCACCCTCCAGGTCCTGCTCGGACGCCTGGACCGGGGCCTCGGCCTGGAGCAGGCGATCGCCGCGCCGCGGGCCAGCCAGCGCAACACGGCCGCCACCCAAGCCGAGCCGGCCTTCCTGGACCTGCCCGAGCGGGCCCGGCTGGAGGCGCTCGGCCACGTGTTCACCAGCACGCCCGAGATCGGCGCCGCGACCGGCGTCGAGCGCCTGCCGGACGGCCGCTGGGTGGCGGCCGCCGAGCCGGTGCGGCGCGGCGGCGGCGCGGCGGCGGTGGTGCGCCCCGCGCCCTGACGCCCGACGCCTGACGGCGGTGGCCCCTGGGCCCGCGGGCCCACGGGCCTGTCGGTGCCGGGCGGTAGATTCGGGGTGGGCGTCCTGCCGGGCGCCCACCCTCGTCCGTACCACCGGGAAGGCCGCCCGCCGTGACCGTCCGCATCGCCACCTGGAACATCAACTCCGTCACCGCGCGGCTGCCCAAGCTGCTGGAATGGCTGGAGAGCGCCAAGCCGGACGTGCTCTGCCTCCAGGAGCTCAAGTGCTCCACCGACGCCTTCCCCTACGAGCCGGTCCGCGAGCTCGGTTACGAGACCGCCGCGTACGGCACCGGCCGGTGGAACGGCGTGGCCATCGTCTCCCGGATCGGTCTGGAGGACGTGGTGCGCGACCTCCCCGGCCAGCCCGGCTTCCTCGCCGACGGCGCCCTGCTGCCCGACACCGAGCCGCGGGCCATCGCCGCCACCTGCGGCCCGGTCCGGGTCTGGTCGGTCTACGTGCCCAACGGCCGCGAGGTGGACCACGCCCACTACCGCTACAAGCTGGAGTGGCTGGAGGCCCTGCGCCTGGCCTCGCTGGAGGACGCCGCGGGGGAGCGCCCCTTCGCCGTCCTCGGGGACTTCAACATCGCCCCGACCGACGAGGACGTCTTCGACGTGGCGGCCTTCGAGGGCCTGACGCACGTCACCCCCGCCGAGCGCGCCGCCCTCGCCGCCCTGGGCGAGGCCGGTCTGCAGGACGTCGTGCCCCGCCCGCTGAAGTACGACCGCCCGTACACCTACTGGGACTACCGCCAGCTGGCCTTCCCGAAGAACCGGGGCATGCGGATCGACCTCACCTACGCCAACAAGCCCTTCGCCGACGCCGTCACGGACAGCTATGTGGACCGCGAGGCCCGCAAGGGCAAGGGGACGTCGGACCACGCCCCGGTCGTGGTCGACCTGGACCTCTGAGCCCGGCCGGGCCCGGCGTCACGCCCCGTAGCGGCGGCTCGCCCGAACGGGCCAGAGCGGTGGCCGGGCGCCGGGTGTGTGCCTACCGTCGGTGAATGACTGGGTGTGGTTGTTCGATCACGTGGACTTCGGAGTCCCCGGCCGCGCCCGAGAATCCCGGAGGTTCCGGTATGCGCCCCACGCGTACGGCCGCCGCCGCCCTGATCGGCGCGACGGTGCTGACCGGCCTGACGGCCCCCCTCGCGCTGGCCAAGGACGGCGCCGCCACGGTCAGCCCGTCCCAGGCCGCACCGGGCCAGACCGTGACGGTCACGGTCTCCTGCGAGAAGTCCGACAAGCCCGACGCCAAGACCATCACCGCGAGCTCCCAGGCCTTCGAGGGCGGCCCGGCCACCCTCACCCTGGGATCGGACGGCCGGCACACCGGCTCCGCGCGGCTGGCGGGCAAGGCCGGCGGCGACAGCAAGGTCGACGGCACCTGCCCCGACGGCGCCGCCTTCTCGACCAGCGTCACGGTGACCACCGTCGCCGCGTCCTCCGGAGCCTCCTCCTCGCCCGGCCAGAGCCTCGGCGAGTGGGGCAAGGCGGCCGGGGAGTGGGCCGGCTCGCTCGGCCAGTCCGGCGCGGGCAGCCAGCAGGTCGCTCCGCACGGCGCCGTGCAGACCGGTCTCGGCGGCTCGGTCGCGGCCGACCCCGCCGAGCTGGCGGGCGGCGCGGCGCTGGTGGTCGGTGGTATCGGCGGATTCTGGCTGTTGCGGCGACGCGGCGGCGCCGGGTCCGCCTGAAGGCGCGCCCCGCACCCGGGGCCCTCGGGCCCGCCCCCCGGTGCCGCCGGACCGAACGGTCCGGCGGCACCGGCCCGTCTCAGGCCGTCGCGGCCCGGGCCGCGGAGCCCCCGGTGACCCCGGCCGCCGTGGACGCCCGGGGAGCCCGCGGGGTCTCCGGTGTCTCCGCGGCCCGCAGGAGGCCGGAGGCCAGCAGGTACTGGGCCAGGAGGTACGTCGCCATGATCCAGAACTGGTGCCCGGGCAGCTCGCGCCACTTCGCGAGCTTGGTGGCGATCAGGGTGTCGGAGAGCAGGAAGAGCGCCCCGCCGAGGCCGGTGCGCCACCCCAGCCCGGCCGAGGTGACGGCGGTCGAGGCGAGCAGCAGGCTGTACCCGGCCACCGGCGTCCGGAGGCCGCCGAGGTCCGGCCAGAGCCGGCCCACCATCACGGCCCAGGCCGTCGCGTACGCGGCCGTGACGATCAGCGCACGCCGCCGGTCCGTCAGCGCCCCCTGCCGGACGAACATCGTCACGTAGCAGACGTGTGCCGCCGCGAAGGAGCCCATCCCGGCCAGGAACGCGGTGTCGTCGCCGAGCTGGAGCAGGACGTCCCCGCCGCCGCTGAGCAGCAGCGCGGGCGCCAGCAGTTTCGGCGCCTCCCGCCCGGCCGCGGTGGCGGCCGTGACGCTGTGCGCGGCCAGCAGCGGCATCAGCGCCGGCTTGGTGGCGTGCCGCAGGGCGGGCGTGTCGGTGAGCAGCGCGCCCAGGTGGGCCGCCGAGGTGGCGGCGAAGCCGGTGAGCAGCCCGGTGGCGGAGCGCAGGCGCCCGCCGAGGGCGGCGCGGGTGGTGGTGCGGATGCTCATGCGGCGGTGTCCTCCGGTGGGTGGGGGCGGGCGGCCCGTTCGTCCGCACCCTAGGCGACCGGGTCCGCCCGGGGAAGGCCGGGTTACCCGCGAGTACTACCCGGGCGTAGGCCAGCGCGCGCCGACGGCCGGGGCCGCTCCGGCGGGGTACGCGCGGACCAATTCGCCGCGAGCTCCGGTTGGGGCCACCGGCGGCCGCGCCCACCGTCTAGTCTGGTCCACGACATGGAGCAGCAGGAGTACGCGGCCGGCACCACGCGGGTGGCCGGCGGCACGTCGGACGGGCGCACGGGCGGGGCGGGGCAGGGCACCACCGTCGCCGTCGTCGCCGTACGCGAAGCCGGTCCTGACGCTCCGCAGGAGACCGGAGGGGCTGTCCTCTCGCCCGATCCGGGGCTGCTCCGGCTGGCGCACTGGTTCGCCGAGGCCGATCCCGGGACCGCCGACGACCTCTGCGTCGCCACCTTCGGCCTCTACCCGGCCCGCCACTTCGGCGTCCCGGCCGAGCCGGTGACCGGTCCGGAGGCGGCGGCCGGTGACGCCGTCAGCTGGTGGCACGGTCCCACCGCGCACGCCCCCGCCGCGCTGCGGGTGCGCGAGCCGCGGCCGGCGCGCCGCCAGCGCCGGGCCCGGCGGGACGAGGGGGCGCTGCCCGTCGTCCGCTCAGGAGCCAAGCCGGGTCTGCCCGGAAAGCACCGCAAGCCCGAGCCGGCCCGCTCGGCCGCCGGCGCGCAGGACCGTTCCGCCGCCGCCGAGCGCCGGATCGCCGCCCGGCTGCTGCTCGCCCACCCGCTGGTCACCGCCTCCGGGCCGCACGCCGACGGGTTTCCGCTGATCCGGCGTCACCGCGACTGGCTGACCGGCCAGTTCGACACCCTGCTCGGCTACCGCCTGGTGGTCGGCCCCTGGCACGCCCGCCTCTACAAGGCCGGGCTCGGCCCCGGCGCCGCCCGCCGGCTCGAACACCCCGGCACCGGCGCGCCGTTCACCCCCGGCGGCTACGCCCAGCTCGCCCTCGCGCTGTCCCTGCTGGTGGACGCCCCCGAACGGCTCCCGCTCGGTCCCCTGCTGGCGGCGATGCGGGACGCCGCGCCCGGTCCGGCCGCCACGCCCGCCGACCTCGCGATGGCGCTCGCCGCACTGGCCGACTGGCAGGTGCTCGGCGAGATACCCGCCGACCGGAGCGCGGACGGCGTCGTCCTGACGGTCGACCGGGAGCTGGCCCGCGCCGTACCCGCGGGCCCGCCCGCCCTCGCCGACGACGCCGCCGACCTGATCCGCCGCGCCGCCGGGGCCGAGCCCGGCACCGCCGTGCGCCGCCGCCTCGCCGAGACCCCCGCCGTGCTCGCCGCCGACCTGCCCGCGGACCAGCGCGACTGGCTCGACCTCCACCGCCGGACCGGCCCGGCGGCGCTCGCCGAGTTCCTCGGCCTGGAGGCCGAACTGCGGGCCGAGGGGGTCGCCCTGCTCGACCCCGCCGACGAACTCACCGACCTCGCCCTGCCCGGGGCCGGCACCCTCGCCCAGGCCGCCCTGCTGCTGGTCGAGCGCCTGGTCGAGGAGGTCCGGCCGCTCCCCGGCGAGGCCACCGGCGCGGACGTCCCGATCCCGGACGCGCTGATAGACGGCGTCCTCGGGGACATCGCCGACGAGTACGGGCTGCCGGCCGGCTGGCGGCGCGACTACCTCGCCGACCGCACCGCGCTGCGCCGCGACGCCCTCGACCTGCTGCACCGGATGGGCCTGATCACCCCCACGCCGCGCGGCACCCGGCCGCCGGGCTGGCTGCTGCGCGCCCCCGCCGCCCGCTTCGCTCCGGCGCCCGATCTGCGGCCGGCCCCGGGGACGGGCCGGCACTCCCGCCGGGAGACCCCGGTGGCGGCCCCGGCCGGCCCCCGGGCGGAGCAGCGGGCCTGAGCGCCACCGGCCCGCCGTCGAGCGGGCCGCGCGCCGGGGACGACAGAAGCACCGCGTCCGTGGCCGGTGGGCCGGACGGCGGTGCCTGGGGTCGGGCGGGGAGGGCGGCGGGATCAGCGGGTCATCGTCGGGCGGTGGCCGCCGTGAGCGGGCCGTGCTGGGCGGCTTCGACGGTGGCTCCCACACCGAGCGTGCCGAGGGCGACGGAGGCGAGAACGGCGGCACAGGCCAGGAAGCGGCGGTGGCGCTGCGGGAGCGGGAAGCGCGGATCCTGGAGGGTCGCCGGAGGGTTGGCGTTCATGACAGGGAGCGTTCCAGGGCGGCGTGAACGAGCGGTACGCGCGGGTGAAGTCCGGATGGGGGCCAAGCGTCGGTTCGTGCCGGATCCGCCCCGCCCCGGAGCGGGGCGGATCCGGGGCGGTCACCGGGACGGCGGTCGCGGCCCCCGCCGGGCGTCGGCCATCGCCTCGCCGACGGCCACCCGGACGGCGTCCCGCAGGCCGTGCGCGGCGTGGAACCGCGAGGGCCCGGCCGCCGGATCCTCGCGCAGCTCCTTCACCAGGGCGACGCAGAGCAGCAGCATCACCACCACGAACGGCAGCGCGACCAGGATGGTGGCGTTCTGCAGCGCGGTGAGCCCGCCGGCCAGCAGCAGCGCGGCGGCGACCCCGCCCATCAGCACGCCCCAGACCACCACCAGCCAGGTGCGCGGGTGCAGCGAGCCCCGGCTGGAGAGCGAGCCGAGCACGAGCGAGGCGGAGTCGGCACTGGTGATGAAGAAGGTCATCACCAGCAGGACCGCGATGACGCTGGTCACCGAGCCGAGCGGGAGCGAGCGCAGCATCTCGAACAGCGAGGCCTCGGCGCCCTGGGGGATGGTGGCCACCAGGTCGGCCTCGCCGGTGGAGTTCAGCCGGATCGCCGTCCCGCCCATCACGCAGAACCAGACGACCGTCGCCCCACTGGGGACCAGCAGCACGCCGGTGAGGAACTGCCGGATGGTCCGGCCGCGCGAGATGCGGGCGATGAAGGTGCCGACGAACGGCGCCCAGGAGAGCCACCAGGCCCAGTAGAAGATCGTCCAGGAGCCGAGCCAGCTCTCGTCGGTGAAGGCGCCGGTCTGGGTCGACATGGCGACCAGGTCGGAGAGGTAGCCGCCGACGGTGGACGGGATCGCGTCCAGGACGAAGACCGACGGGCCGAACACGAAGACGAAGAGCATGATCAGCGAGGCCAGCACGACGTTCGAGGTGGAGAGCCACTTGACGCCCTTGTGCACGCCGGAGAAGGCGGAGAGGACGAAGGCGGCGGTCAGCGAGCCGATGATGACCAGCTGGGTGCGTTCGGTGTTCTCGACGGAGGAGATGAAGCCGAGGCCGTCCGCCACCTGGAGGGCGCCCAGGCCGAGGCTGGTCGCCGAGCCGAAGACGGTCGCGAACACCGCCAGCAGGTCGATCGCCCGGCCGGGCCAGCCGTTCGCGCCGCGTTCGCCGATCAGCGGGACGAAGGCGGCGGAGATCCGGTTGCCCCGGCCCTTGCGGAAGGTGGTGTAGGCGAGCGCCAGGCCGCCGACCGCGTAGATCGCCCAGGGGTGCAGGGTCCAGTGGAAGAGCGAGAACTCCAGCGCCTGCTGGGCGGCGGCCGGGCTCTGCGGCTCCAGGTCGGAGCCGGGCTGCGGCGCGGCGTAGAGCTGGAGCGGTTCGCCGACGCCGTAGAACATGAGGCCGATGCCCATGCCGGCGCTGAACATCATCGCGACCCAGGCGAGGGTGGAGAACTCCGGCTCGTCGTCGTCACGGCCGAGCCGGATCCGGCCGAAGCGGCTGAACGCGAGCAGGACGGTGAGTACCAGGAAGACGTCGGCGGCGACCACGAACAGCCAGCCGAAGTTGTGCAGTACCCAGCCGAGCGCGGTGTCGGACGTCCGGCCGAGCGAGTCCTCGGCGAGGACGCCCCAGGCGACCACCCCCAGCACCAGCACGGCACTGACGCCGAACACCGTCCGGTCGACGGGGAGGGTCGCGGCGGGTTCGTCCGGGCCTGGTGGCTGGCTGCTCATGAAGGTCCCTCTCCTGGCGTACTGGACGGTCGGCGACACGATCGGAAAATGGATACATGTCGTACTATGTCCAGTCCTCGGGGGCGCCGGGGGGAGGGCACGCCGGGGAGAGGCGACCGGACGGGCCTCAGGGCGAGGGTCGGCGCGCCGGGCCGCGGGCCGTCAGGCGGCCGCGTACGCGCGGGCGGAGGGCCCGGTGGTCGGGGCGGCGGTGTCCAGGTACCCGGCCAGGGCCTGCCGGCTGCGGGTCAGCTCGGCGATCCGGGTGTCGAGTTCGGCCAGCTCGCCGCGGAGGGTGGCGAGCAGGTCGGGGCAGGCCTCCAGGGCCGGGACGGGGCCGCTCGCGCACGGCAGGATCTCGGCGATCACCCGGGTGGACAGGCCCGCCGCGAGCAGGCCGCGGATCTGCCGCACCCGGATCTGGTCGCCCTCGCGGTACTCGCGGTAGCCGGCGGCCGACCGGTCCGGTTCGAGTAGCCCCTGCTCCCCGTAGTACCGCAGCAGGCGGGTGGACACCCCGGTCAGGCGGGCGAGTTCTCCGATGCGCATGACCGGGCGAACGCCCGTCCGGGCCGGGCTGTTCCCGGCCCGGACGCGGCGGGGCCGTCGCTACGCCGGCCGACCGGTCACGAAGTCCAGCAGCAGCGCGCGCAGTTCGGGCAGGCGCTCGACCACCGGGAGGTGGCCACTGGCGAGTTCGACCAGCCGGGCGCCCGGGATGCCCTCGGCCAGGGCGCGGTGCTGGCTCGGCGCGACCAGCATGTCCTCGGTGGTGCTGATCACCAGCGTCGGCACGGTGACCCGGGCCAGGTCGCCGCGCACGTCGACCCGGCCCGCCAGGCCGAACTGCTGGCGGTAGCCGGCCGGGACGGGGGTGAGCAGCGCGGCGCGCAGGTCCGCGAGCTGCTCGGCGGTGAGCGCGTCGACCCAGGTCTCGCCGAAGGCGACCGCGAGCACGAAACGGGCCAGCAGCTCCGGGTGGTCGGCCAGGCCGGCCGCCAGCTCGGCGGTGATCCGGAGCCGGTGGTCGCCGCCGGCCACCCCGGCGAGCAGCAGCAGCGAGCGGACCCGGGCCGGGTGCCGGGTGGCGGCGCGGACGGCGACGGCGGCCCCGAGCGAGTACCCGGCCAGGTCGAAGCTCTCCAGGCCCTCCTCGACGGCGGCGGCGACCAGCCGGTCCGCCAGCTCGTCGAGCGAGGGCCCGGCCGGCTCGAACGGGGTGTCGCCGGAGCCGGGGAAGTCGGGTGCGACGACGGTGCGGTGGGCGGCGAGGTCGTCCAGCAGCGGCCCCCAGTTGTCCCGGGCGCTGCCGCCGGCGCCGTGCGCCAGCAGCAGGCCCGGGCCGGAGCCCCGGACGATCCGGGCCAGCGCGGGCGGGGTGGCGGGGGACGGCTCGGTCATGGCGGGGCTCCTGTTCACCTGGATGGCTCGGTGACCGGCACGCTAGGAGTTCACACCGGTGTGAAGGTCAAGTCCGGTGCGGGCCGGACCGTCCGCGCGGCGTCGATCGGCGGGATCGGCGGACGCGACACGGTTCGCGATCGTATGATCCGGGCGTGACCGGAGGCCCGAGCGCCGCGAGACCGACCGGGCGGACCGCCGCCCCGGTCCGGAGCGCCGCTGCCCGCCGGGCCGTCGCCCGCCGCGCCAGACGCACCGACCGCTGTCGCTGAGCCCCGCCCGCGCGCCCCGCGCCGGGCCGGAGCGGACCCGCGCCGTCGGCGCCCCGTCCCCGCCCGCCCGGCCGCGCGGCCCGCCCGACCGTCCGCCGCAACCGAACGGAAGTGTGCCCGTGCCCACCGCGAACCCCCTTCGGACCACCCCCGCGAGCCCGATCCCCGGCGAGGCCGCCTACGACCGGCTCCGCCGCCGGCAGTGGTCGGCCGGCGAGGCCCGCGCCGACGGCGTCGAGCGCCGGACCCTGCTGCGGATGCTCACCGCCGCCGGGGTGCTCGCCGCACCCGCCGCCGGCGGGCTGGTCGTCCCGGACCGCGCCCGGGCGCGGACCGCGACCGCCGCGCCGGGAGCGCTTGCCGAGCCGTCCACGGCCCTCGCGGGTACGGTGTCCCCCGTGCCCGGCATCGTGAAGCCGCTGCCCGCCGAGTGGTTCCTCCCGCGCGGGACCAACGCCGAGATGCGCTGGGACGCGCTGCGCGACGCGGAGGGCGCGATCGGCCGGCACGTCCCGGTGGAGCGGTTCTTCGTCCGCAACCACACCAGTACCCCGGTCATCGACGCCGGCAGCTGGCGGCTGCGGCTCTTCGGCAGCGGCCTGCGCGGCGGTCCGGACGCCGGGCGGCCGGTCGAGTTCGGCCTGGCGGACCTGCGCGCCCTGCCCTCGACCAGGATCAGCGCCCTGATCGAGTGCGCCGGCAACGGCCGCAGCTTCTACGCCACCCAGCAGAACCAGCCCGTGCCCGGCACCCCCTGGACGCTCGGCGGGGTCGGCTCCGCCCAGTGGCGCGGCGTGCGGCTGGCCGAGGTGCTGCACCGGGCCGGGCTGACCCGGGACGCGGTGGACGTGCTGCCCAGCGGCCTCGACCCGGCGTACGTGAGCGGTGGCGTCGACTTCGGCCGGGTGCGCCGCCCGCTGCCGGTCGCGAAGGCGCTGGACGACGTGCTGCTCGCCTACGAGATGAACGGCGAACCGCTGACGCCCGACCACGGTGCGCCCCTGCGGCTGGTGGTGCCGGGCTGGATCGGGATCGCCTCGATCAAGTGGGTCGGCTCGATCGAGGTCGCCGACCAGCCGCTGTACTCGCCCTGGAACACCGACTTCTACCGGATGTTCGGTCCTGACTACCCGGCCGGCGGAAGTGCGCCGGTCACCACCCAGGTGGTGAAGAGCGCCTTCGAACTCGCCCGTGACGCGGTGCTGGCGGCGGGCCGCGAGCACCGCCTGTACGGACGCTCCTGGTCGGGCGCGGCGCCGGTCCGCCGGGTCGAGGTGAGCACCGACGGCGGCCGGCGCTGGCACCGCGCCGAGCTGCGGGACGAGCCGCGCGCCGACAACTGGACGCGCTGGAGCCTCGACTGGCGCCCGGACCGGACCGGCCCGTACGAGCTGCGGGCGCGCGCGACCGACCGCCGCGGCAACACCCAGCCCGCGACGTCCGTGTTCAACCGCGAGGGCTACCTGTTCGACGCGGTGGTGGTCCACCCGGTGACGGTCGCCTGACGCCGCTCAGCCGGTGGGGCTGGCCTCGTACGGCGCCTCGTACGGCGTCTCGTACGGGGTCAGCACCAGCCGCACCACGTCCTCCAGCCGCCGCCGGGCGTCGCCGAGCGTGGTGCGGCCGGTCACCCAGGCGGTCAGCTCGCCCTGCCAGGCGTGGCCGACGATGTGCCGCACCAGGTCGCTCGCGGCGGCCGGCACCTCGGCCATCACCGCCTGGAGCGCGGTGCTGTCGGCCCGGGCCATGCCCTGCAGCGCCTCGCTGGCGAAGGGGTCGGTGGAGGCGGCGACGGCCACCCTGAGCCGGGCCAGTTCGGGCTGGCGCTGGTAGGCGCGCATGCCTCCGCGCACGAAGCGCACCACCCGGTCGGTGGCCCCCAGCCCGGCCCGCGGTCCGCGCAGCTCCGCCACCAGGTCGGCCAGCAGCAGCCGGTGCCATTCGGCGATGGCCGCGGCCAGCAGGTGGTCCTTGGAGGAGAAGTAGCGGTACGCCGTCCCGAGGGCGACTCCGGACCGCTCGCAGACCTGTTTCATCTGCAGCCGCTCGACACCGATCTCGTTCACCAGGGCGAGCGCGGCCGCGATCAGGGACTCGCGGCGTTCGAGCTGACGTGGAGACATCGCCTCCACCGGTCGTGGTGACAGGTCAACCTTGGTCACCCGCACCATGATACGGCTCGGAACCGCTCAGGAGTATGACGCCGACCGGTCGCCCCGCGTTCGTCCGCCGTCCACCGGCGGCCGGCGGACGGCGGCGCGGAACCGGGGTCAGTGCGCCCGGGGTGCCCGGTCGCGGATCAGGGCCTCCTGGACGGCGGAGGCGACCAGCCGGCCGTCCCGGTCGTAGAACTCGCCGAGCGACAGCCCCCGGCCGTCCGAGGAGGAGGGGCTGCGCTGGGCGAACAGCAGCCACTCGTCGGCCCGGAACGGGCGGTGGAACCACATCGCGTGGTCCAGCGAGGCCATGATCAGCCGGGGCGGCTCGGTGCGCTGGAAGAAGTTCGGCTGGACGTGCAGCCCGGCCGTCGAGGCCAGCGTGAGGTCCGAGAGGTAGGTCAGCGCGCAGACGTGCAGCAGCCGGTCCCCGGCGGGGAGCGGGGAGGCGGTGCGCAGCCAGACGAACTGCTGCGGCATGCCCGGGACGGCCGGCGGCACGCCGGGTGCGTCCGGCGGGACGAACCGCAGGTCCAGCGAGCCGAAGCCGCCCGTGCGGGTCAGCGCGGCGCGGGCCTCGGCGTCCCAGCCCGCCAGCGCGTCCGGCAACTCCTCCGGGCCGGGCAGCGCCGGCATCTCCCGGTGGCGGTCGGCGGCGGGCTCGGGCCGCTTGAAGGAGGCGGAGAGCGTGAAGATCGCTTCGCCGCCCTGGACGGCGGTCACCCGGCGGGTGGCGTAGGACATCCCCTGGCGGACCCGGTCGACCTCGTAGCGGATCGGCCGGGACGGGTCGCCGGGGAGCAGGAAGTAGCTGTGCAGCGAGTGCACGTCCCGGTCGTCGCCGATGGTGTGCCCGGCGGCGGTCAGCGCCTGCGCGGCGACCTGGCCGCCGAAGGCGCGCATCGGGGCGCCGGCGTGGCAGCACCCCCGGAACGTGTTCTCGTCCAGCCGCTCGATCCGCAGCAGCTCGGCGAACGAGCCGGCGGTGTCGGCGGCCGGTCTCTCCTTCTCGGTCAGGTCGGTCACGGGGACATAGTGGCAGAAGCCGCCGTCCGGCGGTGTGACCGGGGTAACCCGGGGACCGGAGGCAGCCTGATAGAACCTGTTCCAGTACCGGCCTCGGCCCGGGCGCTCTCCGACGGATTGTCAGTCGCCCCTCCTAGCGTGCTCCGCATGACGCAAGCCGCACACGCGTACGCCTATCTGCGCCCGTCCGCCGTTCTCGACGGGGCCGACGGCCCACGCCTCGCCCTGGAGACCTCCGGCGGCACCACGCCGCTCGGCGCGGTCGCCAACCCGCGCTTCTTCGCGGGCTTCCTGGCCGACCCGGCCCCGGCCGCCGCCGCGCTGCTCGCGGTCGCCGACGTGGCCGCCGCCCGCTACTACCAGCCGCTGCTGCGCGCCTCGCTCGACCCGGTGGTCACCGCCAACGGCGACCGGCTGCGCTTCGAGTCCTTCTCCGGCTGCTGCGGCGTCTACGCCCGACTCGACGTGCTCCGGGCCGGGCTCGACGGCGACGACATCGGCCACGGCACCACCAACGTCGACGTCAACAACCCGCTGCGGGAGGCGCTCACCCGGATCGGTCCGGCCGAGCCGCTGCACCTCGCGGTGGGGCCCGACGCACTGGAGGTCACCACCTTCGACGGACCGGTCGTCGAGAAGAAGGTCCCGCTGCCCGAGCGCTGGGTGCGCGGCTTCGCCGAGACCCAGGTGACGGCCGCCGCCTTCGACCTGCGCGCCGAGCTGCCCGCCGCCGAGGCGGTCCGCTTCCTGCGCTCGCTGCCGCGCGGCGGCGGGCGGGCCCGGTCCGCCGCCGGCTGGGTCGTCCCGGCCGGCCGGACGCTGCGCCCGACCACCCGGCCCGTCCCCGGCGCGGTCTTCCTGCCCGGCCCGGAGCGGCTGGTGGCGCTCCAGCGGGTGCTGCGGCACGCGCTGGCCCTGCGGGTGTACGGCCCGGTCGCGGGCGACGCCCCGGCGGCCTCCGCCTGGGAGGTGGTGCTGCCCGGCATGCGCCTCACCCTCACCCTCTCGCCGGACGCCTCACGCGGCTTCTCCGGGGAGGGCGGCGTGCTCGGCGCGCTGGCCACCGGCGCCGCCGAGCAGGACGCCGAGCTGGTCGCGGTGCTGCTGGCCTGGGAGCCGCGGATCGACGTCGCCGAACTCGCCGAGCAGTCCGGGCTCACCCCGGCCCGGGTCCGGGCCGCCCTCACCAGGCTCGGCACCGCCGGGCAGATCGGCTACGACACCGCCGAGGCCGCCTACTTCCACCGCCAGCTGCCGTACGACGCCGGCCGGGCCGAGGCGCGGAACCCGCGGCTGCGGGCCGCGCACGCGCTGGTCGCGGCGGGCGCGGTACGGCTGGAGCCGGGCGGCGCGCTCGCCGAGGTCACCGTGGACGACCACCACCAGCGGGTGCGCACGGACGAGGCGGGCCGGGTGAGCTGCACCTGCCTCTGGTGGGCCAAGTACCGGGGCGGGCGCGGTCCGTGCAAGCACGCGCTCGCGGTCGCCGTGGTGCGGGAGCGGGTCGCGAGCGGGCGGGAGGCGGGCGCGTGAGCGGCGTCGAGGAGTTGCTGCGGGCGGTTCGCGAAGGGCGGACCCCGCAGGTGCCGGCGCTGGTCGCGGCGCTCGGCCCGGCCGAGCGGAGGGCCTGTCTGCCGGCCCTCAAGGAGCTGCGCAAGGAGCTCCGCGGCGAGTGGTCGACCGCGGCGACCGCGCGGGCCGGGGCGGTGCTGGTGGCCGGCGCAGGCTGCCACGCCGGGCCGGCCGGCGCCGCCGCCTGGATCGGCGGGCGGGACTTCGCCGGCCGCTCCTGCGCCCGCCACCCGGCGCTCGGCACGGTCGTCGAGGCCCAGCCGGTCGAGTGGCAGATCGAGGTGGTCAACCGGCTGGCGGCCCGCCGCGGCTCCGGCTGGAGCTGGGACCTCTACCCGCTGATCGAGCGGACCGTCCGGCGGACCGGCTGCCCGGTGCCGGCCACCGAGGCCTTCACCGGCGAGTGGCTCGACCGGGTCGGGGCCGACGACGGCCGCCGGGACCGCAGCCGGACGCTGCTGGAGCACCTCCGCGAGGACGCCTTCACCCCGCTGCTGGCGCCCCGGGTGTTCGAGCTCGCCGACGTCGGCTGGCGGTTCGAGCACCGGCGCACCGAGCGGCCCGGGGACTCCTGGCCCGCCGCCCTCACCGCGCTGGCGGCCGAGGGCCGGGTGGACCGCGCCGAGCTGATCGACCGCTGCCTGGCCCGGCTGGTGCGCGGCGGCAAGCCGGGTGACCAGCGGGCCTTCCTGGGCGTCCTGGCGGCGCTCGCGCCGAGCCCGGACGAGTACGCGAAGCAGGTCCGGAGTCTGGTGGCCATGCTGGACACGCTCTCGGTGATCGCCGGCCACGCCCAGCAGGTGCTGTCCGAGCTGGACGCCGCCGGGCTGGTCGAGCCCGAGGTGCTGGCGGAGGCCTCGGCGGTGGTGCTGTTCCGGACCGAGAAGAAGCTGGTGCGCGCCCAACTGGGCTGGCTGGACAAGGCCGCGAAGCGCTCGCCCGAGCGCGCCGGCCCGGTGGTGCTGGCGGCCGCCGAGGCCTTCGGCCAGCCCGACTCCGCCCTCCAGGAGCGGGCCCTCGCCGTGGTCGCCCGCCACCTCCGGGCGGCGGGCGAGGCGGTGCTGCCCGACCTGCGCCTCGCCGCCGAGGGGCTGAACCCGGCCCACCACGCCCGCGCGGGCGAGCTGTTGGGCGCGCCGGTCGGCGGCGACGACCCGGACACCGGCTGGAGCGAGCTGCTCCCGCCCGCTCCGGTGCCGAGGCCGCTGGGCGAGCCGATCGCGACGGCCGCCGAGGTCGCCGAGGAGCTGTCCGTGCTGCTGGCCGCCGCGCAGCCCGAGGTCGCGGACTTCGAGCGCACCCTGGACGGCCTCGTCCGGCACGCGCACCTGGACCGCGCGGCGCTCGCCGAGGCGCTGGCGCCGGTGCTGAGGGTGCACCCGTGGACCGGGTTCGGCCGCTGGCACGACTGCGGGCCGGAGGACGTGCTGTACGTCGCGGCCGTGATCGCCGGTGCGGCGGACCCGCGCCTGCGCGGCGCCGTCTTCCGGGACAAGAACTCGGTGCCGCTGCGCGGCGGGCACAACACGGTGTACGGCAACGTGTTCGCCGTCCGGCTGACCGAGGCGGCGGAGCGGGTCATGGCCGACCGGCCGCCGCTGCTGCTCGCCACCCCGACCGACACCACCGGCGCGCTGTCGGCGCGGGCCCTGGTCGACCGGCTGGGCCGCTACCAGGAGGCCGGGGTCGAGCCGGGGGAGGCCGATCTGCACGCGGCGCTGCTGCGGCTCACCGTGACCGCGGACGAGGCCGTGCTGGCCGCCGCCGACCGGCTGACCTCGCCGGCCGGGCGCTGGACGGCCCGCTGGCTGCGCGAGGGCGGTCTGCCGGGCCAGCCCTCCGAACGGGTGCGGTTCGCGCCGCCCGCCCGAGACGCCGGCGCCCGGTCGTTCTTCTGGGAGCGCCGGCGGGAGCACCAGTGGGAGGGCGTCAAGCGGATCTGCGTCGCCCAGCCCGGCGTCGGGGCGGGCCCGCGGGGGCCGGCCGGCGAGCGGCTGGGCGCCGAGTTCCGGGCGCTGCTGGCGGCCACCGAGCCCAGCGTGGTGCGGGCGTCGGCCCAGGACGAGTGGCTCTGGCGGCCGACCGCGCACTGGGCCGCCGTCCTGCCGCACCACCGGGAGGAGCTGGCCGCCCGCTGGCTCGACGGGTTCGCCGACGGCGCCGACCGGGAGCAGCGCGGCGCCGCCGGGCTGCTGCCCGTCCTCGCCGAGGCCGGCGGACCGGCCGGTCTCGCGCTCCACCTGGCGCTGGCGTACGGGTTGGGCGCCCGCTTCCCCGAGGACCGCACGGCCGCGGTGGACGCCCTGCTCGTCCTCGCCGCCCGCGGGTGCCTCGACGGCGGGCTGCTCGGCCGTGAGCTGGGGGAGCTGGTCACCGAGGGCACGGTGAAGCCCAACCGGCTGGCCCAGGCGCTGACCGCGGCCGCCGACACCGGCGCGTACGGCACGGTCTGGTCGGTCCTGGCGCCCGCGCTGCCGGCCGTGCTGGCGGGCGCCGCGGGCCGGGGCACCGGTGAGCTGGTCGCGCTGGCCGCCGACTGCGCCCGGCGCAGCTCGGCCCGGGGCCCGATCCCCGAGGTGACGGAGGCGGCGGCCCGGCCCGGTACCGCCCGACTGGTGAAGGAGGCCCGCGCCCTGCGCGACATCCTGGCGGGGTGACGCCCCGGGTGACCCGTGGAGCCCCGGCCGCCCGCCCCGGGCCGCCGGGGCCCGCGCGGCAGGGGCCCGGGCGGCAGGCCCTAGGGTGAGCCGGTCCGTTCCTCGCCGAGACCACTGCCCGGAGCCCCCGTGCTGCACCTGCGCCTGATCGTCCCCCACGACCTGCGGAAAGCCGTCCTCGACAGCCTGGACGGCTTCGTCGGCGTGACCCACGTGGTGGTCCTGCCGGACGCCGCCGTCCGGCCCGCCGGGGACGTGGTGCTCTGCGACGTGGCGCGCGAGTCGGCGGACGAGGTGCTCGGGGCGCTGCGGGAGACCGGGCTCTCCGAGCGCGGGGCGATCAGCGCCGAGGAGGTCGCGCTGACCCTCTCGGCCGCCGCCGACGAGGCCGAGCGGCTCGCGCCGGGAGAGGGGGCGGACGCGCTGGTCTGGGAGGCGGTCTCCGAGATCACCCACGAGGAGTCCACCCTCACCGCCGTCTACCTGGCCTTCCTCACCGTCGCGACCATGCTGGCCGCGTGCGGGGCCGTGCTGGACAGCGCGATCCTGGTGGTCGGCGCGATGGCCGTCGGGCCGGAGTTCGGGCCGCTGGCCGGGTTCTGCGTCGCGCTGGTCCAGCGGCGGGCCCGGCCCGCCCTGCGGTCGCTGAACGCGCTGGTGGCCGGCTTCGCGGTCGCGATGGCGCTGACCGTCCTGTTCTCCCTGCTGATGGACGCCCTCGGGCTGTTCAGCCAGGCGGCTTTCGACGGTGCGCGGCCGAACACCTCGTTCATCTGGCAGCCGGACGCGACCTCCTTCGTGGTCGCCCTGCTCGCGGGGGTCGCCGGTCTGCTCTCGCTGACCTCGGCGAAGGCCGGGATGCTGGTCGGGGTGGCGATCTCGGTGACCACCGTGCCGGCGGCCGCCAACGCGGCGGTCGCGCTCGGCTACGGCGACCTGAACCAGTTCTGGGGCTCCAGCTGGCAGCTGCTGGTGAACATGCTGGGCATCGTGGTGGCGGGGGTGCTGACGCTGCTGGTGCAGCAGGGTGCCTGGCGGGTGATCCGCCGCCGGGCGAAGCAGGAGGCGGCGAGCTGACGGCGGCGGCTGACGGCGCGGCGGGCTGACGGCACGCCGGGCCGCCGCGGCTCAGACGGGTACGCCGTCGTCCTCCGCGGCGCCCTGGGGGCGGACCGGGGGGTGGCCCGCCGCCCCGGCCAGGCCGTCCGGGACGAGCAGTTCGCGGTCGTCGCGGGGCAGCGCCGCGACCGCCCGCCACCAGAGCCGCGGGGCGGGCGGGTCCGCCGGCTCGAAGGGTTTGCCGGGGCGCGGCACAGCCAGCCGGGCACCGAGCGCCTGGGCGGCGGCGACCACCCGTTCGGCGGGCTCCTCCCAGGGGTGCGGCGCCAGGTTGAAGGTGCACCAGTGGATCGGCAGCAGCAGCTCGCCGCCGAGGTCGAGATGGGCCCGGACGCCCTCCTCGGGCGTCATGTGCACCTCGGGCCAGAAGTCGCTGTACGCGCCGACCTGCATCATCGTCGCGTCGAAGGGCCCGAACCGGCGGCCGATCTCGGCGAACCCGGGGAAGTAGCCGGTGTCGCCGCTGTGGAAGAGTCGGTGCCCGCCGCCGGACACCACCCAGGACGCCCAGAGGAACAGCGCGCTGGTGCGCGGGCCGCGGCTGCAGTAGTGCCGGGCCGGGGTGGCGGTCAGCGTCAGGCCCGCCACCTCGGCCGACTCCCACCAGTCCAGCTCGACGATCCGGTCGGCCGGCACGCCCCAGTGCTCCAGGTGCGCGCCGACCCCGAGCGGGACGGCGAAGACCGCGCCGGTGGCGGACAGCGCACGGACGGCGGCCATCTCCAGGTGGTCGTAGTGGTCGTGGGAGACCACCACGACGTCCACCGGGCCGAGTTCGGCGAGCGGCAGCGGGACGGGGTGCAGCCGCTTGGGACCGGTCCAGCCGAACGGTGAGCAGCGCTCGCCCCAGACCGGGTCGAAGAGCACCCGGCGGCCGCCGATCTCGGCCAGCACGGTGGCGTGGCCGAGCCAGCTGAGCCGCAGCCCGGACGCGGGGGGCCGGGCCAGGTCGACCGGGAGCAGCCGGTGCAGCGGCACGGCGGCGGTCGGCACCCGGCGGGTCTTGTCGGCGGTGAGCTGGGCGCGGGTGATCTCCAGCGGGCTGCGCTCGTAGACCAGTCGGCGGGTCGGCAGCGGGTTGCGGAACGCGCCGTCCGCGAACTGCGGGGAGCGGTGGATCCGGGCCAGCCGCTCGCCCCGCGGGTCGGCCCCGAAGGCGTCCGTCCGGACCCGCTGCCAGGCCGCGCGGGGGAGTCCGGCCAGGCCCGGGGCCGTCGTGGTCGCTGAGGGGACGGAGAACTGCGAGGCCAGAGCGGCGACGCGGGAGAACCACGGGACGGGGCGGGGCACGGCACCTCCAAGGGCGGCTGCGGCTACCGGGCATGCCGGGGCGCGTACCCACGGCGGTGAGACCGAAGCGGTACGACGACCATCTCGTCGGAGGTTACTCGCAGTGGGCGGTCCGGACCCGGTGGACGGCCCCACGCGTGCCGTTCGGCGTACGCCGGGCCGAACGGCACGCGCGGGAGGGCCCGGCCCGGCCCCCGGGCTCAGGCGTAGAAGCGGGTGATCGTCTCGGCGACGCAGTGCGGCTTCTCGCTCTCCGCGCTGGTGATGGTGAACCGGACGACCGCCTGGACGCCGCCGGGCACCTCGGTCGCGGAGACCAGCTCGGCGGTGGCCCGCAGCGCGGTGCCGACCGGCACCGGAGCCGGGAAGCGCACCTTCTCGGAGCCGTAGTTCAGCGCCATCCGGACGCCCTCCACGCTGTAGCACTCCTTGGCCAGCACCGGGATCATCGAGAGCGTGAGGTACCCGTGCGCGATG
This sequence comes from Kitasatospora sp. NPDC022856, assembly GCF_055561235.1. Classification (NCBI taxonomy): domain Bacteria; kingdom Bacillati; phylum Actinomycetota; class Actinomycetes; order Kitasatosporales; family Streptomycetaceae; genus Kitasatospora; species Kitasatospora sp. NPDC022856. Next base: position 99,390 of record NZ_JBVHHE010000011.1, read on the forward strand.
GTCGAGCCGAACCGGCTCTCCTTCGCCCGCTCCGGGTCGACGTGGATCCACTGGTGGTCGCCGGTGGCCTGGGCGAACAGGTCGATCCGCTCCTGCTCGACGGTGTGCCACCGGCTGGTGCCGAGTTCGGTGCCGACGGCGGCGGTCAGGTCGGCGAGGGAGGCGAAGGTCGTCACGGTGCGCTCCAGGTGGCAGGCGGAGGTGGGGGAACTCCGGGAGAGTATGCCTACTCGCCGGTCACCTGTCAGGGGGCCGTCCCCGGCGGGCGCTCCGCCGTCCACGGCGGGCCGGTCACCGGTCCGGCGAGCTTCGGGGCCGGTCGGACGAGCACACCCCTAGGACCGCTGCACCGTGCGGCCGGCGGGCAGCAGTCGGCGGCCGCCCACGAGCTCGGGCACCAGTGCGACGAACATCGGGTCGGGATCGCCGACCCAGGGGCGCAGCCCGCTGCGCAGTGCCCGGCGGACCAGCTCCGGGTCGCGCACCACGTCCGCCCGGCCGTGCACCAGGACGCTCCAGCCGGTCCGCGTGACCGCGTCCAGCCGGTCGGCCTGGAAGGCGACGACGGTGCCGTCCAGCCCGCGCGCGGTGGTGCTGCTCCGGCGCACCGCCAGCAGCAGCCGCCCGTCCGGCGTGACGTCGAAGGAGACCGGCAGCACGGCCGGCAGCGCGTGCTCGGTGTACACCACGCGTCCGACGGGCACGGTGCTGAGCAGCCGAAGGCACTCGGCCTCGCACAGGGTCTCCACCCGGTCGTCACGGTCCATGGGTCCGATCGTGCCCCCGCCGGTGTGCGGCCGATAGGGCCCATGGTCCCGGAGCGGCCGGGCCGGGAGCCCCGCCGCCGCGGCCCGGGGCGGTAGCTTGTCCGGCGGCGGGTGGAACGTGCCGCCGGCACGGGCGGCACCAGGCGACCGGGGCCGGGCGGGCCCGGCGGCGCACGCAGGACAGGGCAGGACAGGGGCCGCGGCGGTACACGGGCGCGGCGGGCGGTCCCGGGTTGCCGGGGCCGGCGAGGAGGGGGCGGTGCGGGTGGTCAGTGGGGTCGACCTTGTGGTGATCGGGGCGGACGGCGGGCCGGACCGCGGCTTCGGCGGTTCGGCGCTCGCGGCGGACGGCGCCCGGCTGCTCGCCGACGTGCTGCCCGGGATGTGCTTCGACGCCGGATCGGCGGGCTGCCGGGTGGCCGTGGTGGAGCCGGGCGCGGACGCCAACACCATGCTCACGACGGTGCGGGAGGCGGCCGCGCGGCCGGGCCGGTGGCTGCTGGTCTGCCTGGTCGGCCAGTTGGTGGCGGATCCGCGCGGGCGGCGGCTGGCCCTGGTCACCGGTGGCAGCACCGCCGACAACGCGTACCGGCGCGGGCTCGCCTGGGACTGGGTGGTCAGCGCGATGGTCCACGGCGACCAGGAGGAGGCGCTGCTGCTGGTCGACGCCGTCGTGGACCGGGACACCTGGTCGGCCCTCGAACGCGGTGGCGGCGAGGACGGCGTCGGCGAGCTGCTCAGCTACTCGCGGGTTCCGCTCTGGGGCCGGATCGGCCGCTACACCCCCGGCAGACGCGGGCGGGACGCCGTACTGCCGGGCGGCGAGGGGTCGTTCAGCCGGGCCCTGACCGGGGTGCTCCGGCAGGGGCTCCCCGGCGCACCGGCCGCCGTCGCCCCGCTCGACCTCCAGCCGGCCGTCGCCGGTCTGCTCGACGGCGGTGATCCGGCCGGTGCGCCGGGCGCGCGCCTGCTCGTACCGCCGCCGGGCGGGCGCCTCCTGATGCGCAATCGGGCCGCGGTGCGGGGCGCATTGGCCGGATTGTCGCTTTCCGAAGAACTGTTGGCCGTCCTGTGGCGTGAAAGTGCCCCGACGGATCCACCTTCCACGTAAGGTCAGGTGGCCCGGGGTGTTGCCGTGAAGGGGTGGCTTGGCGAAGAATCGATGCTCTCGCGGCAACACCGGCGGGGCAGCGGAATTCTTCTGGCGACCACAGACCACGGACGGGGTCGGTCGCGACGAGGTGGGGCGATGCGGCGGCGCGGAAATGTATTGCGCCCTGGGGCGGTTGGGGTCGCTGGGCTGGTTTTGGCGATGCTTCTGACCGCCTGTGGGAGTGGTGGTGGCGCCGGTTCCGTCGATCGTCTCGGGACGGCTGCGCCAAGTGTTGCGGGAGTGAACCCGGTAACTCCTTCGGGTGGTTCGGCAAACGTCGGGATCGCGCCGACCGAAGGGCCCGAAGGCGCGGCGGGGCGCCTGGCGCTGAGCACCTATCAGGACTGGTGGCAGACCCAGGCGGCGGACTTCGCCCGGGCCGATTCGGACGGCTCCCAGTTGGAGACGTACTCGTCCGGGAAGGCACTGGCCGACGCCCTCGTCAATCTCCGTCAGCTCCATGACGCCAAACTGGTGATGATCGGCGCCCCGCGGAATTCACCCGTGGTGAAGAGCGTCGATCTGAAGGCGGACCCGCAGGCCGCCGTCATCGAGGACTGCCTCGATGTGACCGACTGGCACCAGGCCGATGCGACCACCCGCGCGGTAAAGGATCCACCGCGGCGGCTCACCCGGTACATCGCGACCGTTTCCCTGCGACAGTTCCAGACGCGCTGGCTGATCTACGAGTTCAAGCGGGAGGTGGACCGAACATGCTGAAACCGGTACGGCGATTCGTGATCCGCACGCTGTTGGTCGCGGGATTGCTGTTATCCCCGGCCGCGCCTGCGATGGCGGACGAACCACCGATCGGCGGGGACGTCACGCACTGCGCCGTCAACGTCATCTGCGAGGGCGGCACCATCCCCGGCGGCACGCCCTCCCCGGGCGGCGGCGGGACGGGCGGCGGGAGCACCGGCGGCCCGCAGATCTGCCGCTGGAACGGCCAGGACTGGCCCTGCCACGACCCGGAGCTGGGCTGGTTCAGCGGCTCGACCGGCTGCTACTACCGCGAGGTCTCCCCGCAGCCGCCGGCCGGCTCCGAGGCCTGGGAGGGGCACCAGCCCTCCGAGGGCACGGTCTACGCGGTGACCTGCCGCTTCACCGACGGCGGCATCGGCGCGCCCGCGCCCAGGTTCTTCGCCCAGGCGCCCGCCGGGCCGCCGCCGCTCAATCCGGTGGCGGAGGCGCGCAGGATCATGGACACCATCGTCCTGCCGTTCCCCGAGCCGGGCGTGGCGCCCAAGGACACGGCCGTGGTCGGGGTGCCGGTCTGGCTCTGGCTGGAGAACGCCAAGGCGCCGGCGGCCAAGTCGGTGAGCGGCGGCGGGATCACGGTCACCGTCACCCCGCGGCTGGACTCGGTGGTCTGGGACCTCGGGGACGGCCGGAAGGAGACCTGTGACAAGCCGGGCGCCGCGGCCGGCACACCCTACGAGGCCAAGTACGGCGCCGCCAAGTCGCCCACCTGCGGCCACGAGTTCACCACCGGCTCGGGCGGCAAGCCGCGCGGCACCTTCGTCGGGAGCATCCAGGCCAACTGGGTCGGCGTGGTGACCGTCACCGGCAGCACCCAGAAGGTCGATCCGATCAAGGTCCCGCTCACCTTCGCTCCGCTGGAGCTGCGGGTGGGCGAGGTGCAGGTCCTCAACTGACGCGGGTGCGGCGGGGGCGACCCCCGCCGCACCGGCGCGCACGCAGCAATGTCCGAACGACGTGGGAAGGCCGGAACCCGGTGGAGAACCGTACATTTGCGACGCCCGGGGCCAGTACGGCCGGGGCCGCGGCGGTGTCCGTGGCGGTGCCGGAGCAGGGGCGCGGGGCGCCGCACGCCCCCGGGCGGAACCTGCGGGCACGACGCCGGCGCCCGGCCGTGCTGGCGATGGCGGTGGCGCTGATAGCCGCCGGCGGGCTGGGCGGCGCGGTGCTCTACAACAGCACCGGCCAGCGGGTCGCCGTCCTGGCACTGGCCCGTGACGTGCCGTTCGGACAGGTGGTGACCGACGCGGACCTGGTGGTCGCGCGGATCGCGACCGATCCGGCGCTGAAACCGCTGGCGGCCGCGGAACGCGGCAAGGCGGTCGGGATGCGGGCCAGCACCGACCTCAGGCGCGGCGCGCTGCTGCTGACGGCGGACCTCGCGCAGGCCCTGACCGTCCAGCCGGGCCAGCTGCTGGTCGGCGTGTCGGCCAAGCGCACCCAGCTGCCGGCGGCCCGGCTGACCCCCGGCGTGTCGGTCGTCGTCGTCTACACGCCCGACAGCGGCCGGCCGGACTCGCTGTCCGCGCTCGTCGTCACGGTCGGCCGGGTGGACACCGACGGCAGCCAGGTGGTGGACGTGGCGGTGGCGGCGGCCGACGCGCCCCGGCTGGCCTCCTGGGTCGCCAGCGGGCGGATCCAGGTGGTGCTGGCGCCGCGCGGCGCGGCCGCGCCGTCCGGGGCGCCCTCGGGGGCTTCGGGCACGGGCGCGCCGACGGCCTCCGCCGCGCCGTCCGGCTCCGCGACGCCCTCCGGGGCGGGTGGGGGCTGAGATGGCGGTGATCGCGGTGGTGGGCGGCCCGGGAGCTCCGGGCGCGACCACGACGGCCCTGGCGCTGCTGCTGGCCTGGCCGCTTCCGCCGGGGCGCCGGATCGTCCTGGTGGAGTGCGACCCGGACGGCGGAGCCGTGCTGGCCGGCGCCCTGGAGGGCCGGGTCGAGGCGGTCTACGGGCTGCGCAACCTGGCGGTCGCGGACCGGCGCGGCCTGCTCGCCCAGACGCTCTGGGAGCAGCTGATCGACCTCTCGCCCGAGGGCAACGCCGAACGGCTGCTGCTGCCCGGCCTGACCGACCCGACCCAGGCACCCGGGCTCGCCTACACCTGGGAGCCGCTGATGGAGGTGCTGCACGGGCTGGAACCGCAGGGCTACGACGTCATCCTGGACCTCGGGCGCTCCGGCGCCACCGGGACCAGCGCCGTGCTGGCCCGCCGGGCGGACGTGGTCGCGGTGACCGTGCGGACCACCCTGCGCGGGCTCAGCGCGGCCCGGCCACGGCTGTCCGCGCTCGCCGAGGACCTCACGGCCGCCGGCACCGGGGCCGACGCGCTCGGGCTGCTGCTGGTCACCGAGGGCCCCTACTCCGGCACGGAGGTCTCGCGCGAGTACGGCCTTCCGGTGCTCGGACTGCTGCCGTACGCGGCCCGCACCGCGCGGGTGCTCTCGGACGGCGGGGACATCACCGACCGGCGGTTCATCCGCTCGGAGCTGATGCGGACCGCCCGGTCGGCGGCCGACGAAGTGCAGCGACTGGTGCGCCGCCGCAGGCAGCGGCTGGCGCCCTCGGCGGCGCCCGCCCAGGTCGGTCCGGCGCCCGTGCCGGACGGGGAGGGCGCGGCCCCCGGGTACCCGTCGGCGCCCCAGCCGTACGGGCCGGTGCCGCAGGCTCCGGTCATCACCACCGGGCCGGTGGCCCCGCTCGCCGGGCTGGCGCCGCAGCCGGCCGCGCCCGCGCCGTTCCCGGCGCACGTCCAGCCGCCGCAGCAGGGGCCGTCGCCGCGGTCCGACGCCCCGGGGGCTTACGGCGGAGCGGAGCAGTACGGCCAGCAGCCGTACGGGCAGCAGCAGTACGGCGGGGCGGAGCAGTACGACCAGGAGGCCCACGGGCAGCCGCAGTTCGGCGCGGCCGAGCCGTACGGGCAGCAGCCGTACGGGCAGGCCTCGTACGGGCCCCAGTCGTCGCAGCAGCCACAGCCACAGCCTCAACCGCAGTCGCAGCCTCAACCACCGCAGCCCCAGCCGCCGTTGGCCCAGGGGCCCCGGCACCCGTCCGCCGGTCCGGAGTCCCACGTCAGCTACGGGGAGGTGCTCCGTGCGCGGTAGCCCCCTGCACCAGCGTCCGGCGGCCGACCCGGCCGCACTGCCCTGGACGGCTCCCCAGCCGGAGCCCCCGTCGGCGCCCCGGCCCGGCCACGTCACCCCCGGCCCGGTCGGGCCGGCCGCCGCGCCGTACCCGGACGGCTACCAGGCCGGTGCGACCCCGACCGCCGTGCCCGCCCCGCTGCCCGCGCTCGACCTGCGCGGCGCCGGCACCCGGCCGGCCGTCGACCCGCAGGTGGCGCGCGAGCTGAAGCGCCAGGTGGCGGCCGAACTGCACCAGCAGATCGCCCGGTTGACCGCGACCTCCGGCGTCGAGCCGGACCGCGCCACCCGCCGCCAGCGCGGGCGAGCCCTGATCGAGGAGGCGGTCGCCCGCTGGTCCGACGCCTACGCGCAGACCCACGGCATCCCGCCGACCCGCGAGCAGGACCGCTCGCTCGCCGAAGCCGTCTTCGACCTGCTGTTCCGGGCCGGGCGGCTCCAGCCCTACCTCGACGACCCGGACATCGAGAACATCCTGATCAACGGCTGCGACGACGTCTGGGTCTCCCGGGTCCACCAACCCCTGCGCCAGGTGCCGCCGGTGGCCGACAGCGACGCCGAGCTGATCGAACTGCTCCAGGACCTCGCCCGCCAGCACGGCGGCGGCGAGCGCAGCCTCTCCACCTCCAGCCCGACCCTCGCGCTCCGGCTGGAGGGCGGGATGCGCCTCCAGGCGCTCACCGAGGTGACCCCGCGCCCGTACGTGGCGATCCGCCGCCACCGGGTGGCCTCGGCGACGCTGTCCGAGATGGTCCAACTCGGCACCCTGGACACCACCCTGGCCGCCTTCCTGGCCGCGGCGATCCGGGCCCGGAAGAACGTGATGATCACCGGCACCCAGGGCGTCGGCAAGACCAGCCTGCTGCGCGCGATGGCCGCCGAGATCCCGCCGGACGAGCGGATCGGCACCCTGGAGTCGGAGTTCGAGCTCTGGCTGCACACCCTCGGCCACCTGCGCCAGGTCGTCCCGATGGAGGCCCGGGAGGGCAACGGCGAGCGTGTCGAGGGCCGGCTGGCGGGCGAGTTGAGCATCGGCGACCTCATCCCCGCCGCGCTGCGGATGACGCTCTCCCGGATCATCGTCGGCGAGGTCCGCTCCGGCGAGGTCGTCCCGATGCTGCGCGTCATGACCAACGGCGAGGGCGGCTCGATGTGCACCCTGCACGCCCGCGGCCCGCACATGGTGGTCGACCGCATCGCCGAACTCTGCCTGGAGTACGGCTCGCACATGACCGACACGCTCGCCTACCGGCTCACCGCCAACGCGGTGGACCTCATCGTGCACGTCGCGATGGTCGACGAGACGGCCGTCGGCGGCCGCCGCCACCGCTTCGTCTCGCACGTCCTGGAGGTGGCCGGCCTCGGCGAGAGCGGCCGGCCCGCGCTGAACACCGTGTTCGGCCCGCGCCCCGAGCTCGGTGAGCCCCGCGCCGTCCCGCACACCCCGCCGAACTGCCTGGACGACCTGCGCCGGGCCGGTTTCGACGCCGCGCTGCTCGGCTCCCGTTACGGGAGCTGGGGCCAGCCGCTGCAACTGCGGATCGGCGGTGGGGCGCGATGACCCTGCTCTTCGTCCTCTGCGGCCTGCTGGTCACGGCCGGCCTGGTGACCCTGGTGTTCTGGGCGCTCGGCAGCGAGGAGACCGGCGACCCGGACGAGGACGGCCGGAGCCCGCTGGCCTCCCGGGGCCACGTCCTCTGGTACGGCGCGCCCGGCACCGCCTCCGCCCGGACGGCGCGGCTGCGCCGGATCCAGCTGCCGGTCGCGCTCGTCGCCGCGCCGCTGGGCTGGCTCTTCACCGGCATCCCGCTCACCGCGCTGCTGGTGCCGCTGGCCGTGTTCGGCCTGCCCTGGCTCTTCGACACCACCCGCTCGGACACCCACCGCATCGAACGGCTGGAGGCGCTCTCCGAGTGGACCCAGCGCATCGCCGACGTGCTGCTGCTCGGCGTCGGCCTCAACCAGGCCATCGTCACCAGCCGCCGCACCGCGCCCGCCGCCCTGGAGCAGGAGGTCGGCGAGCTGGCCGCCCGGCTGCAGGCCCGCTGGCGGCCGGAGGAGGCGCTGCGCGCCTTCGCCGACAGCCTCGCCGACGCCACCGCCGACAAGGTGCTCGCCGCCCTGCTGCTGCGCGCCGGGGACAGCGGCCCCGGCCTGGCCAGGGCGCTCTCGGACATGGCCGAGTCGGTCCGCGAGGAGGTCCGTCAGCGCCGCACGATCGAGGCCGACCGGGCCAAGCACCGCACCACCATCCGCTGGCTGGTCGGGATCATCGTGCTGGTCGTCGTGATCGGCTCGTTCAACACCGACTACACCCGGCCCTACAGCACCGTGCTGGGCCAGATCGTGCTCGCGGTGGTCGCCGCGCTCTTCGTGGCGATCATCGCCTGGATGCGCGCGCTCGCCGCGCACCCGCCGGTGCCGCGTCTGCTGGAGCCCGAACGGCGCGGCCGCGGCGGGGGCCGGCGGCGCGCCGCCGAGGCGCCGGCCGAGGGCGAGCCGCAGGAGACCGGGGACGACCGGCGACTCCTCGGGGAGGTCCGGTGATCTCCCCCTGGTCCGTGCTGGCCGGCGCGGTCGCGGCCGGCGGCGTCGCCCTGCTGATCTCCGAACTCCGGCCCGCGCCGCCCGACCTGAGCCAGGCCCTGGACCGGCTGCACCGCACGCCCGCCGACCGGGCGCCGGACCCGGACGAGCGGCCGCGCTGGTTCGACCGGATCGGCGAGCGCTCGATCGGGCTGCGCGGGGTGCGCGTCCCGCAGCGCGAGCTGTCGCTGATCGGCCGGGCCCCGGCCCGGTTCATGGCGCACAAGCTGCTGTTCGCCGTGATCGGCCTCGTCCTGCCGGCCTACCTGTCGGCGATGGCGGTGCTGCTGGACATGGGCCTGCCGTTCGCGCTGCCGCTGCTGGTCGGGCCGTTGCTCGGCGGGCTGCTCTGGTTCGTCCCGGACGCCATCGTGCGCGGCGAGGCCAAGGAGGCGCGGACGGAGTACCTGCACGGCATCGCCGCCTACCTGGAGCTGGTCGCGCTGGAGCGGGCCGCCGACCTCGGGCCCGCCGAGGCGCTGCGCCGGGCCGCCGCGGTCGGCCGCGGCCCCGTCTTCCGCCGGATCCGGGACGCCCTGGACCGCGCCGCGACCGACCGGCTGCCGCCCTGGGCGGGGCTGGACGCGCTCGCCGCCGAACTCGGGCTGACGCCGTTGCAGGACGTCGCCGACATCATGCGGCTCTCCGGTACCGACGGCGCCGCCGTGTACGACACCCTGCGTGCCCGGGCCAAGGGCCTGCGGGGCGAGTTGCTCGCCGAGGACCTCGCGCGGGCCAACGCCGACAGTGAACGGATGGTCGCGCCCGGGGCGGCGCTGACCCTGCTGATGACCGCCCTGATCGTCTTCCCCGCGCTCCACCAGATGCTCGCCTGACACCGTCCTGGTGCCGGTGAGCGCCTGTCACCACACCCAACCCCCGGGAGTCCTCCGATGTCCGACCAGCTCAAATCCCTGGCAGGCCGACTGATCCGGCCCACCCTGCTGCCCGTGCAGTTCGCCCTGCTGCTCTTCCAGTTCCGGGTCGGCCGGCTGAAGGCCGCCCGGGCGCGCGGCGACCGCGGCGCGATCAGCATCGAACTCGCGCTCGCCATCATCGCGCTGGTGTTCGTCGCCGGAGCGGTCGCGGTGGCGCTGTACGCGTTGAAGGACAAGGTCGTGAAGAAGGTCGAGCAGGACCCGAACCTGCCCGGCGGGGGCGGTGCGGCCACCCCGTGAGGCACCGACCCCGTCGCCGTCGCGACCGCGGAGCGATAAGCCTGAGCCTGGCCATCGTCTTCCCGGTCGTCCTGCTGCTCGTGCTGCTCGTCGTCCAGGGCTCGATCTGGTGGTACAACCGCCAACTCGCGCTCACCGCCGCCCGGGAGGGCGTGGACGCCGGCCGCGTACAGGGGAACCGGAGCGACGAGGTGAAGGACGCCGCGGCCAGGCGGCAGGCCGAGGACTTCCTGCGAAGGCAGGACGGCCCCGGCTACCGGGTGCGGACCGACGGGAGTACGCCGGAGCTGATCCGGGTCACGGTGGAGCTCACGCCACCGGTCCTGATCCCCGGCATCACCCCGCCGACCATCACGCAGCACGCCGAGGCGCCGCGCGAGCGCTTCGTCCCGCCGGCGGCCGCGCCGTGAGGCGGGCCCCGCGCCCGGTCCGACCCCCGTGGCCCGTCCGGTGGGGGCACGGGCTCGTGAGCCTGCGCCCGGCCCGGTCGGCGCGCGGGCGGGACCGCGGCGGGGTGGCGATCGAGGCCGCGATCGTCGCCCCCGGCGTCGTCGCGCTGGTGCTGGTCGCCATCGCCGCCGGGCGGGTGCAGACCGCGGCCGGCACGGTGGAGGCGGCCGCCCGCTCGGCGGCCCGGACGGCCTCACTGGCGCGCAGCGTGGACGGAATGGACGAACTGGTCCGGAAGACCGCCGCCGAGACCCTGCGGCAGCAGGGCGTCAGCTGCCGGGACAGCGACACCGCGGTCAGGCACGGCGAGCTGACCAGCCACGGGGTGACGCTGGCGACGGTCGAGGTGACGGTCCGGTGCGACGTGGGTCTGAGCGATCTCCTGGCCGGGCCGGGCATGCCCGGGACGAAACGGCTGGTGGGCCGGTTCGTCTCGGTGGTCGACCACTACCGGGCCGGGTGAGCCGGCCGATGGCGGTGGGGCGGACGGCCGGTGCCGACGAGGGCTCCGGGCGGGGATTGGAGACGGCCCGCGCGGGGGAGACGCAAGCGGAGAGCTCCCGGGGGACGGCAGGACGAGGCGGAGCGGTCCCCGGTGGGACCGCCAGGGAGACGAAGGTGCGGGAGGGGGCGTGACGGTGCGCAGACCCGGGGGGGAACGGTGGGGCGGCCAGGCCGTCCTACGGCGGACCGGGGGCCGGCGCGGTCGGGACCGGTCGGACCGCGGCGCGATCGCGATCTTCGTGGCGATCTGTGCGGCGTTCCTGGTCCTGGTCATCGCGCTCGTCGTGGACGCCGGCGGCCGGCTGCGCGTCGCCGAGCGCACCGACGGCTACGCCCAGGAGGCCGCCCGGGTGGGCGGCCAGCAGCTCGACGAGGCCGCCGTGCTCCGGGGCGAGGGGTACAAGGTCAAGCAGGACTACGTCAAGGACGCCGCCAACAGCTACCTCGCCCTGTACCACCTCGCCGTCCACGACGTGGCGTTCTCGGACGACGGTTCGTCCGTGACCGTCACGGTGCAGGCCGACTACAAGCCGGCCCTGTTGGGCGAGCTCGGCAAACAGAAGGTCACGGGCAGGGGCAGTGCCACCCTCGTCCACGGAGTCGAGAAAGCGGAGACCGACTGATGGTCGCGCCACGTGCCAAGGACCAAGCCCGCGCCGGACGCCCGGCCCGGGGCGTGCCCGCCGCGGCGGGAGCCCGCCACCGGCCGGCACCGCTGCCACCGCGCCGAGGGCGGGGCGGCGCGCTGCTCGGCGCCCTCGCCGCGCTGGTCACCCTGCTCGTCCTGCTGGTCGGCGTACCCGCGCTGCTGGTCTACGGCACCGGGGCGGTCGCCGCGATGGGCGAGGTGGCGCCGGACGGCGTCGGACAGCTGCTGACCAGTCCCGACGACGGGCGGCTCTTCCTCTGGCTGCTCGTCGTGGTCGGCTGGCTGGGCTGGGCCTGCTTCGCGCTCTCCGTCCTGCTGGAGGTCCCGGCCCAGCTGCGCGGGCGGATCGCCCGGCGGATCCCGGCCTTCGGCTGGAGCCAGCGGATGGCGGCCGGCCTGGTCGGCTCGGTGATCGCGCTGCTGCCGGTGGCCGGTTCGGCCTTCGCCGCGGTGCCTGACCGGGCGCCGGCCGTCGCGCAGATCCAGCCGGCGGCCGGTGTGCAGCGGGCCGCGCTGCCCGCGGCCCAGGCCGCGCCCGCGCTCGCCCCCGCCGCCGACCAGCAGCCCACCTACACCGTCCGGGACAGCCGGCCGGCCGACAGCCTCTGGTCCATCGCCGAGCGCCAACTGGGCTCGGGGGAGCGGTGGGTGGAGATCGCCAAGCTCAACGACGGCCGGACGATGGGGGATTCGGGTCTGCGCTTCGACGCCGAGCGGCCCATCCAGCCCGGCTGGGAGCTGCTGATGCCCGGCGACGCCAAGGCCGACGAGGCCAAGGCGCCCGCCCCGGCGCCAGCGCCCGTGCCGCCGGCGCCGAGCGTGCCGCAGACGGGCACGGACGGGAGCGCCGGGAGCGGCCGCGGCACCGTCACGGTGGCGGCCGGTGACAGCCTGTCGGCCATCGCCGAGCGGGAGTTGGGGGACGCCGAGGCCTGGCCGAAGCTGTTCGAGGCCAACCAGGGCGCCCAGGCGCCGGACGGCGAACGGCTGACCGATCCGGACGTGGTCGTGCCGGGGATGGTGCTGACCCTGCCCGGTGCTCCGGCGCCGGCGCCGGCCCCGGCTCCCGCGCCGGCCGACCAGGCGCCCGCCCCGGCTCCGCAGGCCCCCGCCTCGCAGGCTCCGGCCCCACAGGCCCCGGCCCCGCCGGCGCCCTCCACCCCGGCGCCGGTGCCCGCCGACGCCCAGGCCCCGGCCGCGCACGCCGAACAGGCCCAGGGCGACGACTACACCGTCGCCCTCACCGCCTCCACCGTCGGCGTGCTGCTCGCCGCGATGATGGTCGGCACCGTCGCCCACAAGCGCGGCACGCAGCTGCGCGCCCGCCGGCCGCGCCACCGCATCGCGCTCCCGGCCGCCCCCGCCGCCGCGTTCGAGGCCGAACTGAAGGTCCGCCAGGACGACCGCGGCCTGGACCTGCTCGACCGCGCCCTGCGCACCATGGCGCGCAACACCGTGCGCGGCGGCAAGCGCCTGCCCGCCATCGTCGCGGCCCGGATCACCCCCGGCCACACGGTCGAACTGCACCTCTCCGGGCCGGCGGCCCCGATCGCGCCGTTCCGGGCCGCCCACGCCCCCAACGTCTGGTGGTGCGCGGACGACTCCGGCGAACTCCTCTCGCCCTCCCAGGCGCGCAAGACCGCCTCGCCCTACCCGGCCCTGGTCACCCTCGGCGGCGCGCCGGACGGCTCGGTCGTCCTCGCCGACCTGGAGACCGTGCGGCTGCTCCACCTCTCCGGCCACCCGGACGACGCCCGGGACGTGCTGCGCACCCTGGCCATCGAGCTGGCCCACAGCCCGCTCGCCGACCGTCTCCACCTGCACCTGGTCGACCTCGCCGAGGAGTTGCCGATCAGCGGGCCGGCCGCCGAGCGGATCCACCGGCACGCCACGCTGGAGGCGGCGCTCGGCGCGCTCGGCCCGCGCACCGCCAAGGCCCGCGCCACGCTCGTCGCCGCCGAGGCCGCCAGCCCGCGGGACGCCCGCAGCCGCGGCCTGGCCGACGAGTCGTGGGTGCCGGAGATCGTGCTCTGCGCCCAGCAGCCCGGCGGCGACGTCCCTGCCGAGCTCGGCCGCCTGCTCGACGCCCGGCCGCGGACCTGCGTCGCCGTGGTCACCCGCGCGCCCGAGCGCGGCACCGGCCCGGTCGCCCGCTGGACGCTGCCCGCCACCGGCCAGGCCACCATTCCCGGCCTGCACGTCACGGTGGAACTCCAGCGCCTCAGCGACGGGCAGTACGAGCAGGTCTCCGAGCTGCTCCGGGCCGCTGACGACACCACCCAGCACCCCGCCCCCGCCTGGACGCTCGACGGCCCCGGCATCGACCTCGAACCGGCCGAACTCCCGGCGCCCGTACCGGTACTGGCGGCGGTCGGGGCCTCGGCACCGTTCGGTGACGGTGCCCTCGGCGGGTCGCTCGGCGGCGGCTTCGACAGCGCTTCCGCCGCCCGGTCCGACGGCACCGAAGCGGCCGGTCCGCGGCTGCTCGCCCGGGTGATCGGCACCGGTGCCAGCCCGTTCGCCGGCACCGACCCGGCCGCGCCCGCCGCCGCCGGTGGACCGGGGTCCCGCTTCCTCGTCAACGGTCTCGGCCGGCAGGCGAGCAGCCCGGCCGCCTTGTCGGCGGCGCCGCCCGCGCTGCCGCCCACCCCGGCGGTCGCCGATGAGGGCGAGGCCCCCGAGGGGGACGCCGACGACACCACCCAGAACCTCCGGCTGCCGGCCGCGGCCGAGACCCGGGCCGTCGAGGTGGTCGTCCCGGTCCAGCCGGTGCCGCCGGCGGCTCCCGGGCCGGAGCCGGCCGCGGAGCCCGCGCCGGTACCGGAGCCGGTCCCGACGCACGAACCCGCGCCGGCGCCCAGCGGCGGCGCCCCCAGGGTCCCGGGCCGCCCGGAGCCGACCCCGGAGCCCGCCGCGGAGCCGGCCCCGGAGCCCGACGTCGAGCCGGAGCCCGCCCCGGTGGCGCGCACCACCCCGGTGCGCAGCGACAGCGACGACCTGCTCGCCATCCTCCGCTCCCCGGAGGCGCACGCCGTCCGCACCGCCCCGCGGATCCGGCTGCTCGGCCCGGTGGACGTGGCCGGCGCCGCCGGCACGGTCGAGCCTGCGAACCTGCCCCGGCTCACCGAGCTCGCCGCCTACCTGGCGCTGCGCTCCGGCGCCGACCACGCCGCGCTCGACCACGACCTCCACCCGGGCGCGGCCCACCTGGACACCCACCCCACCGTCGCCGACGCGAAGAGCCCGCTGCCCGGCAAACTCGCCGATCTGGCGGCCTGGTTCGGCTCCTCGGCGGAGGGCCGGGCCTTCCTGCCCACCGACACCACCGACGGCTACGCCTTCGCCCCGACCGTCACCTGCGACTGGGACGAGTTCCGCGGCCTGTACCGGCGCGGCATGCGCAGCACCAGTGCCACCGCGGACGCGGCGCTCGCCCACGCGCTCGCCCTGGTCCGGGGGGCGCCGTTCGCGGAGGCCCCGCCCGCCGCCTACGGCTGGGCCGAGGCCGAGCGGCAGGACATGATCGCGGCGATCGTCGACACCGCCCACGAACTCGCCGCCCGCCGCCTCCAGTACGGCGACCACCGCAGCGCCGAGGCCGCCGTCTTCCGCGGCCTCGCCGTCGCCCCGGACGTCGAACTCCTGCACCGCGACCTCTTCTACGCCTACGCCTCCGCCGGCGCCCGGGACCAGCTCCTGCGCGCCGTCAACCGGCTGGACGCACTGAGCCGGCGCACCGGCCGGGACCTCGACGCCGACACCGTCGCCCTGCTGCGGGACCTGCTCTCGGGGGCCTGAGTCCGCTGCTGCCCCGGGCGGCACGGAACAGCCGTGCCGCCCGGGGCAGCGGTGCCGCCGGGGCGCCCGGTCCCGTGATCCCCTGACGGCCGGTGGCCGGTGGCCGGTGGTCGGTGACGGGCGCGGGTCGGTGCGCCTGCGGGTGTCGGTGGCGGGCGGTACGGTCCTGTCATGGCAGCCAGAATCGACCTGACCCTCGATTGCGCGGACGCTCAGCTCCTCGCCGCCTTCTGGAAGACGGCGCTGGGCTACGTCGACGAGCCGCCGCCCGCCCCCTTCGCGACCAGGGCGGAGTGGCTCGCGCAGTTCGACCTGTCGGAGGACGAGTCCGAGGACGACGGGGCCTGGCTCTGCGACCCCGACGGGGTCGGCCCCCGGCTCACCCTGCTCAAGGTCCCCGAGCCCAAGACCGCGAAGAACCGGCTCCACGTCGACGTCCGGGTCCCGGGGCACGGCAGCCCCGAGGAGCGGTGGGCCCGGATCCGGGCGGAGGCCGGGCGGCTGGTGCGGGCGGGCGGGAGCGTCCTCGCGGAGTTCGACGGGCACCACGTGGTGATGGCCGACCCGGAGGGCAACGAGTTCTGCGTCGCCGCGGGCCCGGCCTGAGGTCCGCGGCTTCGCCGGGGCGGACGCCCCGTCACCGGGGCGGCCCGTTGCACGATGGGGTCGGATCACGGGGTCGGAAGGGCAGGCCCGCCGACCGGCGGCGGTTCGCGTCAGGGGCGGCGGCCCTCCGGTCACCGGCCGTCAGAAGCCCCGGGGCGCAGGGCCGCCCGCGCGGCGGGCGGAGCGCCGACCGTGCCGTCCGCCCACGGCCGTTCGGGCGCGTACGCGCGTGCGGGCCCGCTCGGCGGACGCCCGGGCGCGGCGGCTGAGCAGCGGCGACGCGGCGGGCCCCGGCGGCGGGGCGGTGATCGCCCACCCGGCCTGGCTCGGGTGTGCCGGGATCTCGTAGGGTGGCGCTGACGGACGTGGTCGCAGGCGCCACGGGGCAAGGGCAGCAGACGCCGCTCAGCGGCGGGGCGGGGCGGTGACCAGAGATGGCGGAGTCGACAGCTGTCCCAGGAGGCCCCGGTCCCGGTGCGGACCAGGGCCCCGGGGATGCCGTACCGCCGTGGCCGCCGCGCAATCCGTACGAGGAGCACCCGCCCGGTCCCGCGGCCCTCTACGAGCCGCCCGCGGCCGTCCCGGCCGCCGTGCAGACCGCCGCGCCGGTGTCCGTCCCGGCTCCGGCCCTGTACGAGCCGCCCGTCCCGGCCCCGGCCGCGCCGATGGCGCCGCCCACCGGCTGGACCATGACCGGGATGTCCGTCGTCGCCCCGCCGCCCGCCGCGGCGGCGCCCGCCGCACCGTCCACCGCCACCCCGCTGCCGTTCACCGTCCCGGGCGGCACCCCGGCACACGGCACGACTCCCGCGCACGGCACCACCCCGGCGCAGGGCACGGCCCCCGCCCACGGCACGGCCCCCGCCCACGGCTTCGGCGCCGGACCGGGCGGTCTCGGGTCCGCGCCGCGCGGGCGGATCCTGGTGGTCGAGGGCGGCTACGGCAACGCCGGCCGCCGGACCTGGGGGCGCGGCGGACCCGCCCAGGCGCCCGTCCTCTCCGCGATGCTCGCCGCCGTCTCGCCCCAGGTGCTCCTCGCGGCCGACGCGGTGGACGCCGTCCACCTCCCCGGCGCCAGCGACCCGCACACCGTGCTCGCCCACCTGCGCGCCGCCGCCCGGCACCCCGGTCCGCTGCTCGTCCACCTCGGCGGCCACCTGCTCGCCGACAAGCGCGGCGGCCAACTCCACCTCACCCTGCGGGACTCGAAGTCGGGGAGCGTCCGCCAGGACGGCATCGCCTGGCAGTCCGTCGCCGCCGAGCTGCGTCACCGGCCCGCCGACTGGCAGACACTCGTGATCGCCGACCTGAGCGCCGATCAGAACGCCTGGCCCTACCTCCAGGGCACCGTCTCGCCGCTCGCCGACGGCCTTCCGCTCTGGGCGGTGGTCAGCCCGGACCCGGAGCAGATCGGCACCTTCACCCGCGCGCTGATCGAGGCCCTGCACGGGGGACGCCCGGGTGCCGAGGCCGTCCTCGCGCCCGAACAGCTGCGCCAGCAGGTGTACTCGGTGCTGCGCCCGGACGTCGTCATCCTCGCCACCCACGCGCCGAACCGGCCGTTCTTCCGCAACACCGCCCGGCGGACGGACGGTGTGCTGCCGGAGGCCGTTCCGTACGAGGGCCCGCGCCCCGCCGCGCTGCTGCCCCGTCCGCCGGTCCAGCGCGACGCCGCCCCGGCCGCCCGGCCCGCCGTGACCCTCGACAAGGCCGCCGCACCGGTCTTCCCGGCACCCGGCTCGGCACCCGCGGCCGGCTCGGCACCCGCGCCCGTGCCGCTGAGACCTGCCGCGGTGGCGCCGTCCGACGGGCCGGTGAACCTGCTGAAGCCCGGCGTGCCGCCGACACCCCCGCCCCCGGCGCGGCCGGTCGACCTGCTGAAGGCCTACGCCTGGCGCCCGCCGGTGACGTCGGGCGTGACCCTGGGCAAGGCGCCGTCCACGGACGCGCGCCCGGCGGACGAGGCGGCCGCGCAGGCGGCACCCGTTGACGTTGCACCCGCCGACGCGGTGCCCGCCGACGCGGTGCCCGCCGACGCGGTGCCCGCCGACGCGGTGCCCGCGGACCGCGGGCCGGCCGAGGAGCCGCCGGTGGACGGGCTCGCGGAGGCGCAGCCGAAGGACGCCGCGCCCGAGCCGGAGCCCGCTCCTGAGCCGGAGCCCGCCGCTGCGCCCGAGCCCGAACCGGCTCCCGCCCCCGCCCCCGAAGCCCCCGCCCCCGAGGCGCCCCGCCCCCGCGACGACTACCGCGAGGTGATCGGCCGCATCGTCCGCAGCGCCGACGCCGGGGACCACGCCGCCGCCACCGACCTCGCCTTCGCCCTGGAACTGGAGGCGATCGCCGAGCACGGCGCCGTCTCCGCGCCCGTGCTCCAGGTGCGGCAGGTCCGCGCGCACGTCTGCCGGCTGGCCGGGAAGTCGGTCGAGGCGGCGGACATCTACCGCGAGGTGGCCCTGACGCTGCTGCGCTCCCAGGGTCCGGACTACCCGGAGACCCAGCAGGCGGCCACCAACGCCGAGGCCTGCTGGCGGGCGATCGCGGACCGCGCGGAGGCGATCCGGATCGCCCCCGAGATCATCGAGATGCGGGCCCACCTCCCGGGCCCCGACGGGCGCAAGCTGCGCGCCGCCGAACGCCACCTGGCCCAGCTCGCCGCCCCCCGCCCCGACCCCGCCTGAGCCGGCGCCCAGACGCACCGCCGCACCGGTGCCCCGGCACGGCGGAGCGGGCGGCCCACCCGGCCGCCCGCTCCGCCGCACGCGGCTCCAGGCTCCCGGCGCCCGGACCGGCGCTACCGGCCCGCGAGGGCGTGCACGAACCTGGCGGCGTCGATGGTGCCGAGCCCGCTGGCGAGGTCGTAGCCCTTGGCGGCCCGGTAACCCGTCACCGTGTCCCAGGAGTTGTCGCCCGCCGTCACGTCGACCAGGCCGCTCCACTGCTGCGGGAGCAGGGCGAGCCCGTAGAGCCGCCCGTTGAGCTGACCGAGCCGGTGCCCGGCGAGCTGGTCGGCGAGCGCGACGACGCCGGAGAAGATCGGGGTCGACTCGCTGGTGCCGCCGGTGATGTGCCAGCCGGCCGTCGCCGGGTCGTAGGACTCGTACGTCCAGGCCGCGCCGTCGACCGCCGCGCTCATGCTGAGGTCGGGCGTACCGCGGTGGTTGCCGGTGACGCGGGCGACGCCGGCCTGGTACCAGGGGCGTGCGAAGACGGCGGAGGTCCCGCCGCCGCCCGCACCCCAGTTGTCGTGCCAGACCTGGTCGGGGGCGGTCCGCCGGCCCGCGTCGTCCAGGCTGAGCCGGGTGCCGCCGACGGAGGTGACCAGCGGGTCGGCGGAGGGCCAGGAGTTGACCCTGCCCGGGTAGAGGTCCTCGCCGTTGGCCTGGTAGTCGGTGGCGCCGGTGTCGCCGGAGGCGGCGAGTACGGTCACGTCGTGTGCGGCGGCCTCCTGGAAGGCGTACCGCAGGCCGGTGAGCGAGCTGAAGTCGCCCTTGTCGAAGCCGGGGAAGGTGTTCTCGGTGGCGCCGAAGCTCTGCGAGATCACATCGGCGCGGCCGGACCTGATGAGGGCCTTCTCGGCGTCCATCATCTCGGGCAGCCCGGTCGTCCCCTCGGTCTCGGAGACGCCGGTCTCGACCAGGATGATGTGCGCGCCGGGGGCGACGGCGTGGGCGTACTCGACGTCGAGGGTGCTCTCGCCGGCCCAGCCGGTGTGATCGGGGTTGGTCGGGTCGAAGACCGGGACGTCGCCCCACTTGACCACCTCGACCTGGGTGTCCGGGATGCCCCACTGCTTGTCGAAGACCTCCAGGTCGTGCTGGATGGTCGGGGAGCCGAAGGAGTCGACGATGACGATCGTGCGGCCCTTGCCGGTGATGCCCTCGCGGTACAGCGGGTCGAGGTTGTAGGCGGTCCGGTACTGGAGCGGGGAGTAGCAGTGGATGCCGATCTGGCTGACGCACTGGGAGGTGGGCAGGGGCGCGTCCCGGCCGACGGCGCTGAGGTGGCCCGTCGAGGCGGGGCGGACGTGGACGCCCGCGAGGCCGGCGGCGGCCGCCGGGTGGACGGCCGGGACGCCGAGCGTGCCGGCCGTCAGGGCGGTGGCCCCGACGACGAGCAGGGCCAGGGCACGGCGGAGGGTGGCGGGGCTGCCCATGGGACTCCTTGGGACGCAGGGCCCGACCTGGACCGGTCGGGTCGGTCCGGCCATCCCATCGACAGCAGCATGATCATGCCATAGTCATTCCGTACCCGTCGGCATGCTCGCGCAGGCCACCGGAAAGGGTAAAGGCCGTCCCAGGTGAAGGTAACCCACCACCCGGGACGGCTATCTGACGAAACGTCAGAAAATCTCAGCGTGCCCCACCGTTGACGTACAGCGTCTGCCCGCTGACGTAGGAGGCGTCCTCGCTGGCGAGGAAGGCGACCACCGAGGCGATCTCCTCCGGCCGGCCGACCCGCCGCAGCGGCGTCCGGGCGGAGACCTCCGCCTGGTGGTCCTCGGCCGTCGCGCCGACCCGCTCGGCGGTGGCGGCGGTCATCGCGGTGGCGATGTAGCCGGGGGCGACGGCGTTGACGTTGATGTTGAACGGACCCAGCTCGATCGCCAGCGTGGCGGTCAGGCCCTGGATGCCCGCCTTGGCGGCGGCGTAGTTGGCCTGGCCCCGGTTGCCGAGCGCCGAGCGCGAGCTGAGCGAGACGATCTTGCCGTACTTCTGGGCGGTCATGTACTTCTGCGCCACGTGGCTGCAGTTGTAGGCGCTGGTCAGATTGACCGTCAGCACCGCGTCCCAGTCGGGCCTGGTCATCTTGAAGAAGAGGTTGTCCCGGGTGATCCCGGCGTTGTTCACCAGGATGTGCACCCCGCCGAAGTCCCCGGCGACCTCGGCGAAGACCGCCTCCACCGCGTCGTAGTCGGCCACGTCGCAGCCGTACGCCCGCGCGGTGCCGCCCTTGGCGGTGATCTCCTCGACCGTGCCGGCGGCCCGCTCGGCGGTCAGGTCGACCACCGCGACGGCGGCCCCCTCCTCGGCCAGCAGCCGCGCGGTGGCCGCACCGATGCCCTGGGCCGCACCGGTGACGACGGCGACCTTTCCTGCGAAACGGGTCACGACAACTCCTTCGACTTCGACTTCGACTGCGAGGGGAACTGCGACTGCGACTGCGCCTGCGACCGCGAGGTCGGCCTCGCGGTCGGCCTCGATTCGGGGGACGGGACGACGGCCGGCGCTCAGGGGGATTCGACCAGGACGGCGGTGCCCTGGCCGACTCCGACACACATGGTGGCCAGCCCGCGCCGGGTGCCGTTGCGGCGCATCCGGTGCAGCAGGGTGGTGAGGATCCGCGCGCCGGAGCCGCCCAGCGGGTGGCCGAGCGCGATCGCCCCGCCGGTCGGGTTGACCAGCTCGGGGTCGAGGCCCAACTGGTCGACGCTGGCGAGCACCTGCGCGGCGAAGGCCTCGTTGAGCTCGGCCTCCTCCAGGTCGGCGACGGACCAGCCGACCCGGCCGAGCGCCTTGCGGGTGGCGGGCACCGGGCCGATGCCCATCACGTCCGGGTGCACCCCGGCCGAGGCGCCGGCCACGTACCGGCCTAGCGGCCGCAGGCCCAGCTCGCCCAGGACCTCCTCGCTGACCAGCACCAGGCCGGCCGCCCCGTCGTTCATCGGCGAGGCGTTGCCCGCCGTCACCGTGCCGCCCGGGCGGAAGGCCGGCTTCAGCCGGGCGAGCTTCTCCGGGCCGGTGTCCTCCCGGATGCTCTCGTCCTGGTGGACGGTCACGCCGTCCGGCCGCTCGACCGGGACCAGCTCGGCGTCGAAGTGGCCGTCCTTGCGGGCGGCGGCGGCCAGCCGGTGGCTGCGGAGCGCGAAGGCGTCCTGGCGCTCCCGGGTGATGCCGTGGCGGGCGGCGACCTCCTCGGCGGTCTCGCCCATCGAGAGCACGCCGTGCAGCTCGGCCATCCGCGGGTTGGTGAGCCGCCAGCCGAGCCGGGTGTCGAAGGTCTCGATCCGGTGCGGCAGCGCCTCGTCGGGCCGGGGGAGGACGAAGGGGGCGCGGGTCATCGACTCGCAGCCGCCGGCCAGCACCACGTCGGCCTCGCCCGAGCCGATCGCCCGGGCGGCCTGGGTGACGGCCTCCAGGCCGGAGGCGCAGAGCCGGTTGACGGTGGCGCCGGGGACGCTGTCGGGCAGGCCGGCGAGCAGCACGGCCATCCGGGCGGCGTTGCGGTTGTCCTCGCCGGCCTGGTTCGCGGCGCCCCAGTAGACGTCGTCGATCCGGGCAGGGTCGAGGGTGGGGACATCGGCGAGCAGGGCGCGCAGCACGGTGGCCGAGAGGTCGTCCGGGCGGACCGTGGCGAGCGCTCCGCGCAGCCGGCCGATGGGTGTGCGGCGGGCTGCGGCGAAGTAGACAGGACGCACGTCGTCGGGCTCCTTATCCGGTGGGGTTGTCCGGTGAGTGGCGGTCAGAAGGCGTTGACGCCGGTGAGCGAACGCCCGATGAGCAGCTTGTGGATCTGGCTGGTGCCCTCGTAGAGGGTCATCACCCGCGCGTCGCGCAGGTACTTGCCGACCGGGTACTCGTCGATGAACCCGTAGCCACCGAAGACCTGGAGCGCGTTGTTGGCGGCCCGGACGGCGGCCTCGCTCGCGTAGAGCTTGGCGACGGAGGACTCGGTGGCGAACGGCAGGCCGCGCTCGATGTGGTCGGCGACCTTCCAGGTGAGCAGCCGGGCGGCCTCGACGTCCACGGCGATGCCGGCGAGCAGCTCCTGGACCAGCTGGTGCGAGGCGATCGGCCGGCCGAACTGCTCGCGCTCGCCGGCGTAGTGGACGGCGGCCTCCAGGCAGGCCCGGGCGATGCCGACGCAGCCGGCCGCCACCGACATCCGGCCCTTGGCCAGGGCGGCCATCGCCACCGTGAAGCCCTTGCCGAGCTCGCCCAGCCGGGCCCCGTCGGGGACGCGGACGGCGTCGAAGGCGAGTTCGGCGGTGGCCTGGCCGCGCAGGCCGAGCTTGCCGTGGATCTCGGTGCGGGTGAAGCCGGGCAGGTCGGTGGGGACGAGGAAGGCGGTGATGCCCCGGTGGCCCGGTCCGCCCGTGCGGGCGAAGACCAGCGCGACATCGGCCCACGTCCCGTTCGTGATGAACATCTTGGCGCCGCTGATCAGCCAGTCGTCGCCGTCCCGGACCGCCCGGGTGGTCAGGTTGGCGGCGTCCGAGCCGGTGCCGGGTTCGGTGAGGGCGAAGCAGCCGAGCGACTCGCCGGAGGTGAGCCGGGGCAGCCAGTGCCGCTTCTGCTCCTCGGTGCCGTAGCCGTTCACCGACTTGGCGACCAGGCCGAGCGAGACCGAGACGATGCCGCGCACGGCGGAGTCGCCCCGGCCCAGCTCCTCCAGGGCCAGGCAGTACGCGAGGTGGTCGCCGCCGCTGCCGCCGTACTCCTCGGGGATGGTGAGGCCGAGCAGGCCGATGCCGGCGAGCTTGCCGATCACCGCGCGGTCGACGGACTCGGCCCGGTCCCAGGCGGCCGCGTGCGGGACGATCTCGCGGTCGGTGAAGGCCGCCGCGAGGTCCCGGAGGGCGGCCTGCTCCTCGGTCAGCTCCAGATTCATCGCGCCACCTCGTCGGGCTCCGGTAAACTAGCGGTGCAAGTTTTACCGGGACTGTAGCCCCGACCGGGCCGCGCTGGGAAGAGGCGCCTGCCAGAATCGGTCCTCACCCCACTCGACCGGAGGAACCGCGACGATGGCCCGCCCGCGCACACCCCTGCTCAGCCGCGAGCTCATCGTCGCCACCGCGCTGCGGCTGATCGACGCCGAGGGGCTGGACGCCCTCTCCACCCGCCGCCTGGCCACCGAGCTGTCGGTCAGCGGGCCGTCGCTCTACAACCACGTCGCGACCAAGGACGAGCTGCTGGACGCGGTGGTGGACAGCGTGATGGGGGAGGTCGACCTGTCGATGTTCACCGCCGGCGCGCCGTGGCCGCGGGCGCTGCGCGACTGGGCCCGCTCCTACCGCGCCGCGCTGGCCGCGCACCCCAACATCGTCCCGGTGCTGGCCCAGGGCCCCGGCCGCCGCCCGAACGCGCTGCGGCTGGCCGACGCCGTCTTCGGCTGCCTGGTCGAGGCCGGCTGGCCGCGCGGGCAGGCCACCCGGATCGGCGCGCTGATGCGGTACTTCGTCACCGGCTCGGCGCTGGCCTCCTTCGCGGCGGGCTTCCCCGAGGACGCCGGGCTGTACGACGCCGCCGACTACCCGCACCTCGGCCAGGCCCACCGGCTGGCCGAACACCGGGGCGCGATCGACGAGGGCGCCTTCGAGACCGGTCTCGAAGCGCTGCTCGACGGGCTGCTGCTCCGGTACGAGCGGACGGTCGACGGGGCGGCGCCGCGGCCTCACCAGGGCTGGCGCGCCACGAAGGCGGGGCGCAGTGACGGGTCCACCGGGTCGTAGTAGCGGTGGTAGACCGGGGTCAGCCCGCCGGAGACCGGCGGCACGATCCAGCTCCAGTCGGCAGGGGTGGGCCGCCCGAGCCGCTTCTCCTGGGCGATGTGCTTCAGGAACCGCTCCGACTCGGTGTGGTGGTCGGCGATCGTCACCCCGGCCTCCTGGAACGAGTGCAGCACCGCGACGTTGAGCTCCACCAGCGCGCGGTCGCGCCAGAGCGTGCGGTCGCTGGAGGTGTCCAGGCCGAGCCGGTCGGCGACGGTCGCCAGCATGTCGTACCGGTCGGCGTCGGCGAGGTTGCGGGCGCCGATCTCGGTGCCCATGTACCAGCCGTTGAACGGGGCGGTGGGGTAGCGCACGCCGCCGATCTCCAGCGTCATGTCGCTGATCGCGGGCACCGTGTACCAGCGCAGGCCGAGCTCGGCGAACCACGGGTGGTCGGGGTGGCTGAGCTCGACCTCGGGGGTGGTGTCGTCCGGCAGTTCGTACCACTCGGGGCGGGCGCCGGGCCGCTCCTGCACCAGTAGCGGCAGGACCTCGAAGCGCTCCTCGCCGCACTTCCAGCCGAGGTCCCGGGCGCGGGCCGCCAGCCGCGCGCCCGCCGGGTCCCCGACGAAGCCGTGCCCGGTGGGCCGGCCGGCGTAGCGGACCAGCTGCTGGTTGAGGATGCGGGCGGCCGGGCGGCCGGGCCGGTCGGGGGCGAACACCGAGATCACCGGGCGGATCCGGCCGCCGTTGGAGGCCACCCGCAGGTGCTCGAAGCACTCGGTGGCGATGTCGTCGGCCGAGGCCAGGTGCCGCAGGTCGCGCACCACCAGGCTGCGCCAGTACAGCCGGCCGATGCAGCGGGCCGCGTTGCGCCAGGCGAGCCGGGCGCCGTAGGCGAGTTCGGCAGGGGTGTGCTGGTAGGTGCCGGTGCGGTCGATCTCGTCCAGGACCGCCAGCACCCGCCCGGTCGGGTCGCCGGTGCCGGGCTGCTCGCGGTGGAACTGGCGGACGAAGTCGGCGGCCGCGTCGGGGTCGGTGAAGGGCTCGCTGAACGGCTCGGCCACGGGTCCGGTGAACGCCTCGCCGAACGGCTCTGCGAGCGGATCGGTGCGGAGACCGGCGAACGGATCGGTGCCGGTGGGGCGGTCGGCCACGGTGGGCCGCCCGGCCTCGGCGCGCCCCGGGTCGACGAGGTACCGGACGCCGGTGCCGTGCACGGTGGTGGGCAGGGGTTCGGGCCCGTGCGGCTGCTCGGCGGCCGGGTGGGCGTGGGCGAACGGGCAGCCGCCACTCGGGGCCGGCACCGCGGCCGGCGTCGGAGCCGGTGCGGGGCGACGGGTCGGGCGGGTGCTGCGGGTGCGAAGCCGGTTGAAGATCAAGGACACATCCCTCCTGCCGAACAGGAGTACCGGAGGTAGGCGCCCCGCCGCAGAGAGTGAACGATTCGGCCCCCGCACCCGCGCCGAGGGCGCTAGGGTGCGGGGGCCGAAGGTCCGACAGTCGGATCAGCCCATGTCCTCCAGGCGGACGCCCTTGGTCTCCTTCATGTACTTCGCCACGAAGACCAGCGACAGGGCCGCGAAGCCCGCGTAGACCAGGTAGGTCGCCGACAGGTTCCAGCGCGAGAGCGAGGGGAACGACACGGTGATCGCCCAGTTGGCGATCCACTGCGCCGAGGCGGCGACGGAGAGCGCGGCGGCCCGGATCCGGTTGGGGAACATCTCGCCGAGCATCACCCAGACCACCACGCCCCAGGACATCGCGAAGAAGAGCACGAAGGCGTTGGCGGAGATCAGCGCGACGGTGCCCTGGAGGTCGGGCAGGGCGACGTCGTCGCCGGTGCCGGTGGCCGAGGAGAACGCCCAGCCGCAGGCGGCCAGCGCGACGGCCATCCCGGCCGAGCCGATCAGGGCCAGCGGCTTGCGGCCGATCCGGTCCACCAGCAGGATCGCGACCACGGTGCCGAGGATGTTGATGACCGAGCCGATGAAGCTGATCAGCAGCGAGTTGCTCTGGTCGATGCCGACGGACTGCCAGAGGATCGACGAGTAGTAGAAGATCACGTTGATGCCGACCAGCTGCTGGAAGACCGAGAGGCCGATGCCGACCCAGACGATCGGCAGCAGGCCGAACCGGCCGCCGAGCAGGTCGCCGAAGCGCGGCCGGTGGTCGGAGGCGATCAGGCCCTGGATCTCGGCGATCCGCGCGTCGGTGTCGGAGCCCTCGCCCTCGACCTCGGTGAGCACCGTGCGGGCCTCGTCCAGCCGGCCGGCCGAGATCAGGTAGCGCGGGGACTCGGGGATCATCGAGGCGAGCACGAAGTAGACGGCGGCCGGCACGACGCAGATGCCGAGCATCCACTGCCAGGCCTCCAGGCCGAGGAGCCGGCCGCGGGTGTCGCCGCCGGCGGCGTCCGCCAGGACCCAGTTGACCAGCTGCGAGATCGCGATGCCGAGGACGATCGCGGCCTGCTGGAAGGAGGCCAGCCGGCCCCGGTAGCGGGTCGGCGCGACCTCGGCGATGTAGGTCGGGGCGATCACCGAGGCGATGCCGATGGCCGCGCCGCCGAGGACCCGCCAGCCGGCGAGGTCCCAGGCGGCGAACGGCAGCATCGAGCCGACCGCGCTCACCGCGAAGAGCAGCGCGCCCGCCTTCATCACCTTGATCCGGCCGTACCGGTCGGCGAAGCGGCCGGCCAGCGCGGCGCCCACCGCCGAGCCCAGCAGCGCGGACGAGACGATCAGACCGGTGACGCCGTCCCCGACGCCGAACTTCTCCTGGATGCCGGAGACGGCGCCGTTGATCACGGAGCTGTCGTAGCCGAACAGGAACCCGCCGAGGGCCGCGGCGGCGGTGATGAACACGACGAAGCCGAGGCGGTCGGAGGATCGAACCTCCGCCGCCACGGGCTCCGAGGGCTGCTGGGTGACGCTCACGATCTTGACTCCTGATACTCAACGCTGAGCTTGGTAGCCGCGATCGTAACCCGTCAATGTTCAAGTGTTGTATGTGGGATGCCCGACAAGTCCCCTTGCCTATTAGTAAAGTGAACTGTCAAACCTGTTCGGCCACCGGCGAGGCCAGGGACAGCCCGAACCGGCCCTCCTCGTCCGTCCACCAGTGGCTCAGCCGCAGGCCGGCCGCCGCCAGCTCCTCGGCCACCCGCTCCCGGCGGAACTTGGCCGACACCTCGGTGCGCAGCTCCTCGCCCTTCTCGAAGTGGATCGGCAGGTCCAGCGCGGGGATCTTCACGGTCTGCTCCTGCAGCGAGCGCAGCCGCATCTCGATCCACTCCCGCTCCCGGTCCCAGAGCGCCACGTGCTCGAACGCGGTCGGGTCGAAGTCGGCGGACAGCTCCCGGTTCAGCACGTTGAGCACGTTCCGGTTGAACTCCGCCGTCACCCCCGCCGCGTCGTCGTAGGCGGCCACCAGCACCTGCGGGTCCTTGACCAGGTCGGTGCCGAGCAGCAGGAAGTCACCGGGGTCGAGCGCGGCCCGCAGCCGGCGCAGGAAGACCGCCCGCTCGGCGGGGAGCAGGTTGCCGAGGGTGCCGCCGAGGAAGGCGACCAGGCGCGGCCCGCCCTCCGGCGGCAGGCCGAGCCGGGCGGTGAAGTCGGCGAGCACCGCGTGCACGGACAGCCCGGGGAAGTCCAGGGCCAGCGCCTCGCCCGCACCGGTCAGGGCGCTCTCGCTGACGTCCACCGGGACGTAGCTGTCCAGCGTGCCGAGGTCGCGCAGCGCGTTCAGCAGCAGCCTGGTCTTCTCCGAGGAGCCCGAGCCCAGCTCCACCAGCGTGCGGGCCCGGGTGGCGGCGGCGATCTCGCCGGCCCGGTCGGTGAGGATGGCCCGTTCGGCGCGGGTCGGGTAGTACTCGGGCAGCCTGGTGATCTCCTCGAACAGCTCGCTGCCCCGGGCGTCGTAGAACCACTTCGGCGGCAGCCACTTGGGATCGGCGGTCAGCCCCTCGCGCACGTCGTGCCGCAGCGCGGTGCTGAAGTGGTCGGCGGGCAGCAGTCGGGTGAGATCAAAGATGCTCATGACAGATGGATCCTCTGTTCAAAAAGTGAAGGTGAGAGGAGCGAGGGAGATTTCAGAGCGGGCGGACCACGACGCCGTCCGGGCCGGCCAGCAGCAGCGAGCGGTCCGGGACGACGGTCCAGTCCGGGTGGTCGTCGTAGGGCTCGGAGGCCACCACGACGCCCGCACCCGGCAGGCTCCGGTGGTGCAGCGTGTCGCCCCAGGCGGTGGCGGCGATCGCCCGGCCGTCGGTCAGCAGCAGGTTGAGCCGGCCGGTGGTGTGCGCGGTCACGTCCGCGACGGCGCCGGCCAGGGCCTCGCCGAGGCCCGCGCCCGCGCGCAGCCGGTGCAGCGCGAGGCCCCAGAGCAGCGCCGAGTCCGTCCGGGCCGGCAGCTCCAGCAGCTCGGCCGGGGAGAGCCGCCCGGCCGCCGCGTCCAGCTTGTCCGGCCAGCCGGCCACCGCGCCGTTGTGGCTGAACAGCCAGGGCCCGGCGGCGAACGGCGCGGCCGCGTCCTCGCCCGCCGCGCAGCCCTCGGTGGCCGAGCGGACGGCCGCCACCAGCGCCCGGGTGCGGATCACCCGGGCGAGGTCGGCGAAGGAGGCGTCCGCCCAGATCGGCCCCGCCCGCCGGTAGCGGGCCGGGGTCGGGTCGCCGTCCGCGTACCAGCCGAGGCCGAAGCCGTCGGCGTTGACCGTGCCGTACTGCTGCGCCCGGGGGGCCCAGGACTGCCGGTAGAGCCCGAACGGCGGCTCCACCAGCAGCTCCCCGGGCGTCACCGGTGCGCCGAGGTAGGCGAGGTGGCGGCACATCAGCCGGCCGCCACGTCGGCCGCGGTGCGGAACCCGGCGAAGATCTGCCGCCGGACCGGGTAGTCCCAGTTGCGGAACGTGCCGCGGCAGGCCACCGGCGCGACCGCGAAGCAGCCGCCGCGCAGCACCTTGTACTCGGGTCCGAAGAAGACCTCCGAGTACTCCCGGTAGGGCCAGGCCCGGAAGCCGGGGTAGGGGTGGAGGTCACTGGCCGTCCACTCCCACACGTCGCCCATCAACTGCCGTACGCCGTAGGGGGACTCGCCGGCCGGGTAGCTGCCGGCCGGGGCCGGGCGCAGATGGCGCTGGCCGAGGTTGGCGTGCTCCGGGGCGGGCGGGCCGTCGCCCCACGGGTAGCGGCGGGAGCGGTCGGTGGCCGGGTCGTGCCGGGCGGCCTTCTCCCACTCCGCCTCGGTCGGCAGCCGCCGCCCCGCCCAGCGGGCGTAGGCGTCCGCCTCGTACCAGCTGACGTGCAGCACCGGCTCGTCCTCGGGGACGGGCTCGACCGTGCCGAAACGGCGGCGCAGCCACTGGGCGCCCTCGCGGTGCCAGAACAGCGGGGCGGTCAGCCCGGCCCGCTGCCGGTGCTCCCAGCCCTCGGCCGTCCACCAGCGCGGGTCGTCGTAGCCGCCGTCGGCGATGAACCGCAGATAGGCGCCGTTGGTGACCGGCGTGGTGTCCAGCCGGAAGGCCGGCAGGTCGATCCGGTGCGCCGGGCGCTCGTTGTCCAGCGCCCACGGCTCGGTGTCCGTCCCCATGGTGAACGGGCCCGCGGGGACGAGCACGTCGGCGGGCAGCGCCGCCGCGTCCGCCGGTGCGGGCGGCGGCGGGGGAGCGGCCAGCGCGGGCTCGCCGCGGCGCAGCTGGTGGGTGACCAGCATGGTCTCGTCGTGCTGCTGCTCGTGCTGGGCGATCATGCCGAAGGCGAAGCCGGCGTCGAGCAGCGGAGCGCCCTCCAGCGGGCTGGCCTCCAGCAGGTCGAACACCCGGCCGCGGACTTCGTGCGCGTAGGCGCGCGCCTCGGCCGGCGGCAGCAGCGGCAGGCTGGGGCGTTCGGCGCGCGGGTGCTCGAAGGCGTCGTAGAGCGGGTCGATCTCGGGGCGCATCGGCTCCCGGCCGCCGATGTTGCGCAGCAGCCAGAGCTCCTCCTGGTTGCCGATGTGCGCGAGGTCCCAGACCAGCGGGGACATCAGCGGGGAGTGCTGGGCGGTGAGGTCGTGGTCCTCGACGCAGTCGGTCAGCGCGGCGGTGCGGGTCCGGGCGGCCAGCAGCTCGGTGGCGATCGCCTCGCGCAGGGCCGCCGGGGGCAGGCCCTCGGGGGACGGGCCGGCCGGCGGGGTGGGGGAGGCCGCGGGCGGAGACCCGGGGCCGGTCGCCCCGGCGGTGCGGGAGCCGGTCGGGCGGGCGTCGTCGATCATGGTGCGGCCTCCTCCGGGGGAGTGCGTCGGGTGCCGGAGCGCAGGGCGTCCAGCTGGTCGTCGGCCGGGCAGCGGCCGCGCGCGGGGTAGCGCTCGGCGAACTCGGCGACGGCGGTGCGCAGTCGCTCGGCGCCGGGCAGGCGGCCCAGCGCGGCGTCGGCGGCGGCGAAGCAGGCGAGGGTGGCGCGGCGCAGCGCGGGATCGGCGACCGCCAGGGTGGCGGCCCGGCGCCACGCGTCGCTGCGCGGCGGGAGCGGCCCGGTGGCGCTCTCCAGCGGCTCCAGCGCGGCCAGCGCCGCGTCGGCGGCCTTCGGGTCGTCCAGCAGCGCGGTCACCAGGGCCGCGGGGACGATCCAGCCGTCGCCCGGCTGGGCGTCGATCATCCGCAGCTCCAGGTGGCCGTGCGGGCGGACCGGCGGGAACAGCGTGGTGCGGTGGTAGTCCAGGTCGGCGAGGGTCGGCGGGCGTTCGCCGCCGCCGCGCAGCCAGTCGAGGAAGGTCAGGCCGGCCGGCGCCGTCCACGGCAGGCCCTCGGGGCGGCGGATGCAGAGCACCTCGGCGTCCAGCACGTACCTGGTCCAGGCCTCGCGCGGATCGCCGTGGTCGGGCGCCGGGGCGAGCGTGCGGGTGGGATCCATCCGGGACCAGACGATCTGCCGGGTGGACCGGTGCCCGGTGGGCTTCCCGTCCAGCAGGGGGGAGTTGGCGAAGGCGGCGACCAGGACCGGACCGAGCTGGTGGGTCAGGCGCCAGCGCCGGTCGAGCGCGTGCGGGCCGTCGGCGGCCCCCGCGTCCAGGCAGACCTGCACGGAGGCGGTGCCGGTCATCATGATCCGGCCCCAGGGTCCGGCGGAGTCGAAGAACCGTTCCATCGCGAGATAGCGGGGGTGGTCCAGCACCATCGTGCGGGGACGGGCCAGGGGGTCGGTACCGGTGCCGGTGAGCCGCAGACCCTGGGCCGCGAAGGCGGCCCGCAGGGTGGCGAGATCACGGCGGGTGTCGTCGACGCAGGCGACGATGCCGTCGGCGGGCGGGGAGCTGAGCTCGACCTGTCCACCGGGTTCGAGGGTGAGGCGGGCACCGGACGGCAGGACCGTCCCGTCGGCGCCGCCCAGTGGCAGTGACTCCAGTGCGGCGTGCAGCCGCTCCGGTAGCACGGGGCCGGTCGGACATCGGTCGTCGTGGACGAACCACTCGACCTCCACGCCGACCAGCCGGGGCGGCCCGATCTTGAAGCAGACGCCGGCCATGTGGCGGCGCGCCGTCGACTCGGTGAGCGGGGTGACGCTCCCGGTGGGCGGATCGGTGCCCTGGCGGTCGGTCGGGCTGGTCGGGCTGGTCGGGCGAACGGGTATCACCGGACTCACCATCCTCGGGATCACGATTGCGGCCCGGTCTACCCTGCCCAGTCTGCTACGGACCATGCCGGGGCGCTCCGCAAACATCTCGTGAAGAGATGTCGTCGCAGGTCAGAGGCGGTGCAATCGGGTGATGCCGGGATTTCGGAGCCGTTCCAGCCGACCCACGGCAGCCGCCAGCGCGGGCTCCGGCAGGGCGTAGTTCAGCCGCAGCGAGCCCTCGCCGCCGGGGCCGAAGTCGCCGCCGTCGGAGGCCTCCAGGCCGCACCGCTCCAGCAGCGCCGCCCGGGCGCCAACGGGCGGCAGGCCGAGCGCGGCGGCGTCCAGCCAGAGCAGGTAGGAGGCCTCCGGCGCGGAGCGGACGGCCTCTCCGAGCACGCCGGTCAGCCGGTCCCGGGCGGCGGCCAGGTGGTCCAGCAGCGCGTCCAGCCACGGGCCGCCGTCGCGCAGCGCCGCCTCCTGCACCACCTGCTCCAGCAGCCCGCCCTCCCACAGGCCGTACCCGGCCATCACCCCGGTGAGCCGCTCGCGCAGCGCCGCGTCCGGCACGAGCGCGAAGCAGCTGGGGATGCCGGAGGTGTTGAAGGTCTTGCCGACCGAGTTGAGGGTGACGGTCCGATCCCGGTAGGGGCCCGCGACCGCGACGGCCACCGGGTGGCGGTGGCCCGGGTGGGTGAGGTCGCCGTGCACCTCGTCCGAGAGCAGCACCCCGCCGCCCCGGGCCGCCGCCTCGGCCAGGGCGCGGACCTCCTCGGCGGTCCAGACCCGGCCGGACGGGTTGTGCGGGCTGCTCAGCAGCACCGCCCCGGCCCGGTGCCCGGCGAAGGCGTCCAGCGGCAGCCGGTAGCCGGCGGCGTCCCGGGCCAGCGGCAGCTCCCGATGGGCCACTCCGGCGGCCCGGCAGACCTGGGCGAAGCCGCCCCACTCCGGCGCCGGGAACAGCACCGGCCCGGTCGGTCGCACCGCCTCCAGCAGCAGCCGGACGGCGGTGCGCGGTCCGAACGGCAGCAGCAGTACCCACGCCGGGTCGATCTCCACCCCGTGCCGGTCCCGGTACCAGCGGGCCACCAGCTCCCGGCCGGCCGGGTCGCACACCGTGTACCCGTACGCCGGGTGCCGCGCGCGCCGGCCCAGCGCCGCCGCGACGGCCGGCGGGCCGGGCAGGTCCATGTCGGCCAGCCCCATCGCGATCACGCCGGCCGCGCCGGCCGTCCGGGCCCACTTGCCGCTCCCGGTGCCGGTCCGGTCGAAGGCCCGCCCGAAGAGCCGGTCGGGGGCGTGGCCCGGGGCGTGGCCGGGGTCGTCCGACGGGGTCGTCATGGCGGGCGCCTCCCGGGCGGCGGTGGGGTCGGTCCCGGGCCACGCTAACCGCCCGGGCGGGCCGGGTCACCAGGGCGCGGGCGGGCCGCCGCCGGCACCGACCCGCGTCCCGAGGAGCGGTCGGCAGGGGCGCGGCCGCCCGGCGGGGCCGTACGCTGCGGGACGGCTGCGACCGGGGACGCACGGGGACACCCGGAAAGGGCGGGACCGATGGGACTGGTGGGACTGCGAGGACGGGCGGGCCGGGCGGCGCCCGCGGCGGACCGGGGCGGGCCGGACGACGAGGTCTCGCTGTTCGTGGCCCGGCGGGTCGAGCCCGGTCACGAGGAGGCGTTCGAGCGGTGGGCGAAGGGGATCCTCGCCGCGGCCGCCGGGCACGAGGGCAACCTCGGCACGGGACTGCTGCGCCCGGCCGGGCCGGACGACCCCTGGCACCTGCTGCTGCACTTCCGTGACGGCGGGGCGTTCCGCTCCTGGCAGGCCTCGCCGGCCCGGGCGGCCTGCTTCGCCGCGGCGGACGGGCACCACCACGAGGTGCACCGGCACGAGATCCTCGGGATGGAGGGCTGGTTCGCCACCACCCGGTCGGCGGCGAAGGGCCGCCCGCCGGTGCGCTGGCGGATGGCGGTCGCCTCCACGGCGGCGATCGCGCCGCTCACCGTCACCTCCGGGCTGCTGCTCACCCCGCACCTGGCCGGCCTGCCGGTGGCGGTTCGCGCCCTGGTCACCGCGCCGCTGATCAGCGCGCTGATGACGTACGCGGCCCTGCCGGTGGTCACCCGGCTGCTGCGCGGCTGGCTGTTCGGTCGCACCGACCGGGTCTAGATGTCACGCCGGGCGGTCGGCCGGTGTGCCGCCCGGCCGGTCGCCCGGGTCCCGGCGGGCCAGGTGGGCGGCCAGGCCGCGGCGGCCGCGGCGCATCATGACGGCGTGGTTGGCGCGGAACACCGGGTGCAGCGGCACGGCGAGGCGCCGGAGCAGCGGGTGCCCGGGCCGGGCGTCCTCCTCGAACAGGGCGCGGGCGCCGGTGCCGTCCGCCCCGACCGTCCAGCGGGACCAGCCGACCAGGTCGCCCCGCATCGCGACCTCCAGGACGCCGGCCACCGGGTCGCGCCGCACCACGGTCAGCCCGATCACCAGCCGGTACGGCAGCAGCGCCCGCACCACCGCCTCGCCGTCGTCCGGGCCGAACCGCCGCACCGCGCGGATCTCGGGCCACCAGAGCGGGTAGCCCGGGACGTCCTCCAGCGCGGCGTACACCGCGGCCGGCGGCGCGGCCAGCCGCCACACGTCGCGGAACCGGTAGTGGTTGAGGTCCACGGCCGAACTCTAGGGCCTCCGGCCAGGCCCCGGGGGCGGACCTCCGCTGACCGGCTCCACCGACCCCGGGGCCGGGGGAGCCCTAGGCGGGCTCGGACAGTTCGAAGGCGGTGTTGACCAGGGCGACGTGGGTGAACGCCTGCGGGGTGTTGCCGAGTTGGCGGCGGGCGCGCGGGTCCCACTGCTCGGAGAGCAGGCCGAGGTCGTTGGCGAGCCCGACCACCCGGGCGAACAGGTCGCGGGCCTCGGCCCGCCGCCCGGTGGCGACGAGCGCGTCGGCGAGCCAGAACGAGCAGGCCAGGAAGGCGCCCTCGCCGCCGGGCAGGCCGTCGGTGTGCCGGTGCGTCCGGTAGCGCAGGACGAGGCCGCCGTGGTCCAGGCCGTCCCGGACGGCGTCCACGGTGCGGACCACGCGCGGGTCGTCCGGCGGCAGGAAGCCGCACTTGACGACGAACAGCGTGGCCGCGTCCAAGCCCTGCCCGCCGTAGTGCTGGACGAAGACGCCGCGCCGCCGGTCGTAGCCGTGCTCGCAGACGTCGGCGTGCACGGCGTCGCGCATCGCCCGCCAGCGGGCCACGGGCGCGGGCAGCCCGGTGGCCTCGGCCATCCGCACCGCGCGGTCGGCGGCGACCCAGGACATCACCTTGGAGTGGACGAAGTGGCGCCGCTCGCCGCGCACCTCCCAGAGGCCCTCGTCGGGTTCGCGCCAGTGCTGCTCCAGGTAGGCCATCAGGGTCCGTAACAGCGTCCAGACGTGCCGCTCCATCGGCAGGCCGGCCAGCAGCGCCAGGTGCAGGGTGTCCACCACCTCGCCGTAGACGTCGAGTTGGAGCTGGTCGACGGCGGCGTTGCCGAACCGGACCGGCCGGGAGCCCTCGTAGCCGGGCAGCCAGTCGGCGGAGATCTCGCCGAGGACGCGCTCCCCGGCGACGCCGTAGACGGTCTGCAGGTCGCCCGGGTCGCCGGCGATGGCGCGCAGCAGCCAGCGGCGCCAGGCGGCGGCCTCGTCGCGGAAGCCGCCGCGGAGCAGCGCCGAGAGCGTCATCGAGGAGTCGCGCAGCCAGCAGAAGCGGTAGTCCCAGTTGCGGGTGCCGCCGATCCGCTCGGGCAGTGCGGCGGTGGGCGCGGCGACGATCCCGCCGGTGGGCGCGTAGGCGAGTGCCTTGAGGGTGAGCAGCGAGCGCAGCACGGCCTCCCGCCACTCGCCCCGGTAGCGGCAGCCGGCCGCCCAGTGCTGCCAGTCGCGCAGCGTGGCGAGCAGGGCCTCCTCCGGGTCGGTGCGCGGGGAGGTGGGCAGGTGGGAGGGCTGCCAGGTGAGGACGAAGGGCACCCGGCTGCCGGCGGTGACGGTGAAGTCGGAGACGGTGACGCCGTCCACTCCGTAGGTGTGGACCTCGGGCGGCACCCGCAGCCAGGCGGAGTCGGGCCCGGCGACGGCGACCCGGTGCCGGCCGGTGCGGCGCACCCACGGCTCGATCCGGCCGTAGTTGAACCGCAGCCGCAGCTCGCCGCGGACCGGGACGCTGCCCTCGACGCCCTCCACGATCCGGATCAGCTGCGGGGAGCGCTGGCCGCCCCGGCCGCGCTGGGGCATGAAGTCGGTCACCCGGACGGTGCCGTCGGCGGTGTGCCAGTCGCTCTCCAGGACGAGGCTGTCGCCCCGGTAGCGGCGCGCGGAGCACCGCGCGCCGCCGGCCGGGGCGAGCCGCCAGGCGCCGTGCTGCCGGTCGCCGAGCAGCCCGGCGAAGCAGCTGGGGGAGTCGAACCGGGGCAGGCAGAGCCAGTCGACCGACCCGTCCCGCCCGACCAGCGCGGCGGTCTGCAGGTCGCCGATCAGGGCGTAGTCCTCGATCCGTCCGGCCATCGGGTCCATTCTCCGGCCGGGGCGCGTCCTCGGCAGGACGGGGCGATTCCGCTTGCACGCGTTCGGCGTGCAGAGGAGGATCTTGTGTGCTTGTAGTCTCATCAGAACCAGCAGTCCCACGGGGCGACTGGTTCACCGGAACCGGAATGAAGGAGTCCCGAGGATGCGGCGACCGAACTGGGTACCGGAAGGTACGGACCTGGACAAACCGAACGCCGCCCGGGTCTACGACTACTACCTCGGCGGTTCGCACAACTTCGAGGTGGACCGGGAGATGGCCCGCCAGGCGATCGCGCTCTGGCCGGAGCTGCCGCAGATCATGCGCTCCAACCGGGCCTTCCTGCGCCGCGGCGTGCAGTTCGCCGCCGAGCAGGGCATCACCCGGTTCCTGGACATCGGCTCCGGCATCCCGACCTTCGGCACCGTGCACGAGATCGCCCGGGCGATCCGCCCCGAGGCCGAGGTGGTGTACATCGACCGCGACCCGGTCGCCGTCGCGCACAGTCGGCTGCTGCTGGCGGAGGACGAGGGCTGCTCCGTCGTCCAGGCCGACGTCCGGGACGTCGACGACCTGCTGGGCCGCCCCGAGGTGACCGCGCTGCTCGCGCCGGGTGAGCCGGTGGCCGTGCTGCTGGTCGCCGTCATGCACTTCGTCAGCGACTCCGAGGATCCGTGGAAGCTGCTGGAGGTGCTGCGCGAGGCGCTCCCGCCGGGCAGCGCGCTGATCCTCTCGCACGCCTCCCTGGAGGGCCGGCCCGACCAGGCCGAGGACCACCAGAAGCTGTACCGGATGACGCCCACCCCGCTGACCATGCGCACCCGCGAGCAGATCACCGCGATGTTCGCGGGGTTCGAGCTGGTCGAGCCCGGTGTGGTCTACCTCCCCGAGTGGCGCCCCGAGCAGCCGGAGGCGGTCGGCCGGCACCCCGAGCGGATGACCGGGATGGCGGGCGTGGGGTTCCGCCGGTGAACGAAGCGCCGGCACCCGGCAGCGCCGATCGGTTCCACGAGGACTGGGCGCGGCTGCTCTCCGGCGACCACGGCACGGCGGTCCACCCCGGCCTGCTCGGCAGGCTGGTCTCCCGGACCGCCGCGCTGCTCCACCGCGCCCAGCTGGGCGAGCCGTTCGACCCTGGGCTGGCCGCCCGGGCGGGCGCCGAACTCGTCGACGCCCACTTCACCGACCCGGTGGTGCTGGCCCGGGCCCTCGAACTGCTCCAGGAGCACCCCGCGGCCGACGACCGCGGGCCCGCGCTCTGCGGGGCCTTCGCGGCCGGCTGGGCGGCCGCCCTGCGCGAGCGGACCCTGCGCGAGCAGGAGGCCATCCGGACCGCCGCCGACAGCGCCCGGCGGGAGGCCGAGCGGGCGCTGCGCGCCTCCGAGGCGCGGTTCCGCGCGCTGTTCGAGAGCGCGGCGATCGGCATCGGCATCGGCGACACCGAGGGCAACATCCTCGCGGTGAACAAGGCGCTCCAGGAGCTGTTCGGGGCCGCGCCGGAGGACATGCGGGGCCGCCGGGTCGGCGACCTCGTGCACCCCGAGGACACCCCCGGCGTCTGGGAGGCGTACGAGGAGCTGATCAGCGGCAAGCGGGACTACTTCCAGGTCGACAAGCCGTACTACCGGCACGACGGCGAGGTGGTCTGGACCCACCTCACGGTCTCGCTGATCCGGGACGACGACGGCCGGCCGCAGTACCAGGTGGCCATGCTGGAGGACATCACCGACCGCTACCGGCTCCAGGAGCGGCTGCGCCACCAGGCCACCCACGACCCGCTGACCGGACTGCCCAACCGGGCCGCCTTCTTCGAGCGGCTGGAGAAGCTCTTCGAGGAGCCGGACCCGGGCGCCCGGTTCGGCCTCTGCTACGTCGACCTCGACGGCTTCAAAGTGGTCAACGACAGCCTCGGCCACGACACCGGTGACCAGCTGCTGGCCGCCGTCGCCGCCCGGCTGAAGGCCGCCCTCACCCCGCTCGGCCACCTGGTGGCCCGCCTCGGCGGCGACGAGTTCGTCGTCCTGCTGGAGAACTGCCGCGGCGAGCAGGAGGCCGTCGCCGCCGCCAAGACGGTGCTGAAGGCGCTCGCCGGGCCGGTCCTGATCGGCGATCACAAGCTCGCCGTCGGGGCCAGCGTGGGCGTGCTGGAGCGGCGCATCTCGACCACCACGCCGGGCGCCGCGGTCCGCGCCGCCGATCTGACGCTGTACCGGGCGAAGGAGGCCGGCCGCGGCCGCTGGACGCTCTTCGACCCCAAGGAGAACGCCCGCGCGGTCAGCCGCTACGCGGTCTCGGTCCGGATGCCGGCCGCCCTCGACCGCGGCGAGTTCTTCATCGACTACCAGCCCCTGTACGCGCTGGCCGACGGCCGGCTCGCCGCCGTCGAGGCGCTGGTGCGCTGGCGCCACCCGCAGCTGGGCGTGCTGGGCCCGGACGAGTTCGTCACCACCGCCGAGGAGACCGGCCTGATCATGCCGCTCGGCCGCTGGGTGCTGGAGCAGGCCTGCGGCCAGGCGGCCGACTGGATCAAGCGGTTCGGCGACGACGCGCCCCAGCTGAACGTCAACCTGGCGGTCCGTCAGGCCCGTAGCGCCGCACTGGTGACCGATCTCGGCCGGATCCTCGACTCCACCGGGCTGGACCCGGCCCGGCTCCAGCTGGAGATCACCGAGTCCACCGTGGTCGGCCCGGAGGACGAGGCGCTGCGCACCCTGCACGGGCTGGTCGACCAGGGCGTCTCGCTCGCCGTGGACGACTTCGGCACCGGCTGGTCCAACCTCGCCTACCTGCGTGACCTGCCGGTCTCCGGGCTGAAGATCGCCGGCTCCTTCGTCGGCGACCTGCACGACCCGGCCAAGGACGCGGCCACCGGCTGGCGGATCGTCAGCGGCCTGGTGTCGATGTCGCACGCGCTGGGCCTGACGGTCACGGCCGAAGGCGTGGAGACCCTCCGGGACGCCGAGCGGCTGCGCGGCATCGGCTGCGACTGGGCGCAGGGCTGGCACTTCGGGCGGCCGGTGCGACCGGCCGAGATCGCCCGCCGGATCGCCGAGGAGCCGGGCGGCCGGCCGGTCGGCTGACCGGCCGGCCCGGGCGGGTGCCGCCGGCACCGCCGGACGAACCAGGCGAGCACCTCGGCCCGACGAATCAGGCAAAATCCGGACAAACTACTTGACGTGACGGCGGTCACCTGGGCACGATGAGGCCCTGGCACATCCCGCACTCCGGTGCGGGAAGCACATTCGGCCAGTTCGACAGACCGGCGCTTCGGCGCCCGGGAGCCGGCGGCGCACCCCCCGACCGGGCCGCCCTCAGCCGCTCCCCACCGTTTCGGCAGTCCCCCCGGGGACTTCCCTCCGGGGCCCCGCCCCGCGCACCCCGTGTCGCGCACCGGGCCCGCCCCGTCACAGGGGCCGCGCCGTGCCCGGCGCCGCCCGCCGCCTCCTCCCTCCGAGAGGCCGCCCCCGATGAGCAGCACCCTGCCCCCCCACGTCGTTCCGTCCCCGGACCACGACGGCCGGCCGCAGCGCCGGGCCGAGGACCGGGCCGCCCCCCGACGGCCGATGCGCCGCGCCGAGGACCGGGCCACGGCCCGGCGGCCGATGCGCCGGGCCGGGGACGGCGTCGCCAGTCGGCACAGCGTCACCCTGGTCGTCCCCGCCCAGAACGAGGCCCGCAACATCCCCTGGGTGTTCGAGCAGATCCCGCGCTGCGTGGACGAGGTCATCCTGGTGGACGGCTCCTCCGACGACGCCACCGTCCCGATGGCCCGGCACTGCCTGCCGACCGTCCGCAGCGTCCAGCAGAGCGGGCCCGGCAAGGGCAACGCGCTGCGCACCGGCTTCGCCGCCGCCAGTGGCGAGTACATCGTCATGATGGACGCCGACGGCTCGATGTGGCCCGGCGAGATCCCGCACTTCCTCCACTTCCTCGACCACGGCTTCGACTTCGTCAAGGGCTCCCGGTGCATCGCCGGCGGCGGCTCGCTGGACCTCACCAAGGTCCGCTCCTTCGGGAACCGCGCGCTGCTCGCCGTGGTCAACCGCCTCTACGACGCGAGCCTCACCGACTTGTGCTACGGCTACTGCGCCTTCCGCCGCTCCTTCCTGGACGCGCTCGACCTGCGCTCCTCCGGCTTCGAGATCGAGGCCGAGATGATCGCGCACGCGCTGCGCTCCGGACTGCGGATGGCCGAGGTGCCGAGCCTGGAACTCCCCCGCCGCAGCGGTCGATCCCACCTGCACGCCGTCTCCGACGGCCGCCGGGTGCTGAGGACCCTGATCACCGAGCGTCCCGGCGCCCGGTCCTCGGCGGCAGCCTCCGCGGGGGAGCAACGATGAATGGCTCCGACCGGCGCACCGCAGCTGCCTGCCCGCGCTCCGCCGCCCGCGACTCGCTCTACACCCCCGTCCGCGTCGTCGACCTTGACCTGGACGATCCGAGCGAGCTGCGCTCGCCCGGTGGTCTCGGCACCGTCGACCCGGTCGGCCGCGTGTTGGCGTTGGTGCGGCTGCACGGACACCCGCTCGGCTTGGTCACGGCCACCGGAACAGCGGGCGACAGTGCCGCGCTGCGCCGGGCGCTGGTCGACGTCGCCCACCGGGAACTCCCGGTTCCCGCCCTGTCCACCGCGACACCCGCGGCGCGTCCCGGTCGGGTCGGCCGCGCCCGGGTGCCCGCGGGCCCGGTCACGGTCAGCGTGGTGGTCTGCACGCGCGACCGGACCGAGCAGCTGCGGAGCTGCCTCGACTCGCTCCTGCGGACCGGCTATCCGCACGTGGAGGTCCTGGTGGTCGACAACGCCCCGCGGAGCGACGCCACCGAACGCCTCGTCGCCACGCGGTACCGGGACCGCGTCCGGTACCTGCGCGAGCCGGTGCCGGGCCTGGCCCGGGCCCGCAACCGCGGCCTGGCCGCGGTGCACGGCGAGGTGGTGGCGTTCGCCGACGACGACCTGATCATCGACACCGGCTGGGTCGGCGCGCTGGCCGGGGCGTTCGGCGCGGACGACCGGATCGGCTGCGTCACCGGCCTCGTGCTGCCCGCCGAACTCGACACCCCGGCCCAGGCCGCCCTCGAACAGTACGGCGGCTACTCCCGCGGCTTCGCGGCCCGCGACTGGTCGCTGCGCGACCGCCCGGACGACCCGCTGATGCGGTTCTCGGTCGGCCGGTTCGGCTCCGGGGCGAACATGGCCTTCCGGACCGCCCTGCTGCGCGACCTCGGCGGCTTCGACCCGGCGACCGGCGCCGGTACGCCCGCCCGCGGCGGCGAGGAACTGCTGGCCTTCTTCCAGATGCTCGACGCCGGCCACACCGTCGCCTACCAGCCGGACGCCATCGTCTGGCACCGCCACCCGCGCACCGGCGACGCGCTGACCCGGCAGGTCTTCAACTTCGGCGTCGGCTTCGGCGCCTACCTGACCGCCGCCGTCGCCCACCGGCCCGGGCTGCTCACCACGCTCGTCCGGCGCGTCCCCTCCGGTCTGCGCCGCTGGCAGCGGGTGCGCCGGCACCGGGCCCGCTGCGGCCCGGCCGAGGGCGAGGCCGCGCTGCTGCGGCTGGGGCGCCGCGAGTTCCGCGGGCTGCTGGTCGGGCCGTTCGGCTATCTGATCAGCGTGTGGCGCCAGCGGAGCCTGCGCACCGGAGGTGCGTCATGACCACCGTCCTGCGGGCGCCCGCCCAGGTGGTGGAACTCGATCTCGACCGGCCCGGTGGGCCGTGGCGGCCCGGCTTCACGGCCCCGGTCCGCCCGCAGGGGCCCGTGGTGGCCCTGGTCCGCCGGGCCGGCCGACCGCTCGGCCTGGTCGCCGTCGACGCCGACCGGCCGGGTCCCGACGGTAGCGCGGGCCCGGACGCCGGGCGGCTGCGCCG
The DNA here is from genome assembly GCF_055561235.1 of Kitasatospora sp. NPDC022856. Classification (NCBI taxonomy): domain Bacteria; kingdom Bacillati; phylum Actinomycetota; class Actinomycetes; order Kitasatosporales; family Streptomycetaceae; genus Kitasatospora; species Kitasatospora sp. NPDC022856. Next base: position 141,390 of record NZ_JBVHHE010000011.1, read on the forward strand.
CCGGCTCGTCGAGGCGGCCGAACGCCACCTGGACACCGGGCCGGCGGCCCCCGCCCCGCCGCCCCCCGGCGCCCGCGCACCCCTGGTCAGCGTCATCGTCTGCACCCGCGGGCGGCCCACCCTGCTCGGCGACAGCCTGAGCGCGCTGCTGCGCACCGACTACCCGGCCACCGAGTTCCTGGTGGTCGACAACGCCCCCGAGGACGACGCCACCGAACGGCTGATCCGCACGCTCGGGCCGGACCGGCTGCGGTACCTGCGCGAGCCGGTGCCGGGCCTGGCCCGGGCCCGCAACCGCGGCCTGTCCGCCGCCCGGGGCGAGTACGTGGCCTTCACCGACGACGACGCGCTGGCCGACCCCGGCTGGGTGAGCGCCCTCGCCGGGGCCTTCCGGGCCGACCCCCGGGTCTCCTGCGTCACCGGTCTCGTGGTGCCCGCCGAACTCGACACCGAGGCCCAGGCCGTCTTCGAGCGGTACTGCGGCTTCGGCAAGGGCTTCGCCCCCCGGGACTGGTCGACGCGCACGGCCGGCCGCGACCCGCTCTTCCCCTTCGCCGCCGGCCGCTTCGGCACCGGCGCCAACATGGCCTTCCGCACCACCGTGATCCGCGACCTCGGCGGCTTCGACCCGGCGACCGGCGCCGGTACGCCGACCCGCGGCGGCGAGGACCTGCTCGCCTTCCTGCGCGTCCTGGTCGCCGGTCACACCCTCGCGTACCGGCCGGACGCCGTCGTCTGGCACCGGCACCGGCGCACCATGGCCGAGCTGGAGGCCCAGATCCAGGGCTTCGGCACCGGCCTCGGCGCCTATCTGACCGCCGCCGTCTCGCAGCGCCCCGGCCTGCTGGCCGAGCTGCTGCGCCGCCTCCCGGCCGGCACCCGGTACGCCCTGCGCCGGGCCGTCGCGCCCGCCCCGGCCGGCCCCCGCCGGGGCGGGCGCGACGGCGATCCGGGACTGGCCCGGCTCGGCCGGCTCGAACTGCGCGGCCTGCTGCGCGGACCGTTCAGCTATCTGGTCAGCCGGCGGCAGGACCGCCGGTTCCGGGCGGAGGACTGGTCGTGATGCAGTCGCTCAGCACGCGTTCGCCCGCGCCCGCCCGGCCCTGCTCCTGCCCGCGCCCGCTGCCCTGCCAGTGCTCCTACCGCGACCTGCTGCGAGCCCGCGCCCGGGCCGGCCGGGCCCGGCTGGCCGGGGAGCCGCTGCTGCGCAACGGCCACATCCTGCTGGCGAGTTCGATGGTGGCGGCCGCGCTCGGCGCGATCTTCTGGCTGTTCGCCACCCGCTGGTACAGCGCCGAGACGGTCGGCCTCAGCTACGCCGCCGTCTCCGCCGCCGGGCTGCTCTCCGCGGTCGGCCGGTTCAACCTCAGCAGCGTCCTGGTGCGCTTCCTCCCCGGCGCCGGGCAGCACACCCGGCGGCTGGTGGCCCGCTGCTACGCCGCGAGCATCGCCGCCAGCGCGTTCGCCGCGGTGCTCTTCCTGCTGCTGATCCCGTGGATCTCCCCGAGCCTCGGCTACCTGCGGCAGCCGGTGGTGGCGGTCGCCTTCGTGGTGGTCACGGCCGGCTACTCGCTCTTCGTCCTCCAGGACGGCGCGCTGACCGGACTGCGGCGCACCGGCTGGGTGCTCGGCGAGAACGCGCTGTTCGCCCTGGCGAAGGCGGGCGCGCTGGCCGTCTGCGCGGTCCTCGCGGTCGGCACCGGGATCCTGGTCTCCTGGGCGGCGGCGCTGCTCATCACCGTCCTGCTCACCAACGTCGTGCTCTTCCGCCGGGCGATCCCGGCCCACCAGCGGGCGGCCGGTGCCACCGCGTCCGCCCCGCCGCGGGTGGCCGGCTACGCCGTCGCGGACTACCTGGGCAACATCTCCGGCATCGCCGCCTGCAGCGTCGTACCGCTCATGGTGCTGGCCGTGCTCGGCGCGGAGCAGAACGCCTACTACTCGCTCGCCTGGGTGATCGCCGACAGCCTCTACATGGCCGCCTACAGCATGGGCAGCTCGCTGGTGGTCGAGGCCGCCCGGGCACCCGAACGGCTCGCCGAACACGCCCGCCGGATGATGTGGCACACCGGACTGCTCGTCCTCGCGGCGGTGGCCGTGATCGTGGCCTTCGCCCCCTGGATGCTGCGCCTGTTCGGGCCCGGCTACGCCGAGCACGGCACCACCGTGCTGCGGCTGATGGCCCTCTCCGCCCTGCCCACCGTCGTGCTGAGCCTGGCCACCGACGTCGCCCGGGTGCGCCGCGCCCTGGGCTGGATGATCGGGCTCCAACTCGTCTACGCCGTCCTCGTGATCGCGCTCGTCGCCGGACTGCTGCCCGTGTTCGGCCTCACCGGGGTCGGGCTGGCGTGGCTGCTCGCCGCGACGGTCCTCGCCCTCCCGCTGCTGGTCGCCCTCCCGCGCTGGCTGCCGTCGTCCGATCGGAGATCGTGATGAACACCGTGCCGAACGCCGGACCGGTCACCGCACCGGGCCCCGGCCCCACCCTGTCCGTGGTCGTCTGCAGTTACACCCTCGACCGCTGGGACGACCTGTGCGCCGCCCTCGACTCGATCCGCGCCCAGCGCCGGCAGCCCGACGAGACCGTCGTGGTGGTCGACCACTGCCCCGCCCTGACGGCCCGGCTGGCCGCCCGCCCCGGCCTGCGGCTGGTCGAGAGCCCCGAACGCCCGGGCGTCTCCGGCGCCCGCAACACCGGGGTCACGCTCGCCCGCGGCGAGTTGGTCGCCTTCCTGGACGACGACGCGGTGGCCGAACCCGACTGGACCGAACGGCTGCTGGCCGGCTTCCGCGACCCGCGGGTGCTCGGCGTCGGCGGCCGGGTCGACTCCTGGTGGGAGACCGGCCGCCCCGGCTGGTTCCCGCCCGAGTACGACTGGGTGGTCGGCTGCTCCTACCCGGGGGCCGCCGGGAGCACGGGCACGGTGCGCAACTTCATCGGCGCCAACATGTCCTTCCGCCGGGCCGCGGTGGTCGCCGCCGGCGGCTTCCGCGGCGACCTCGGCCGGATCGGCACCAGCCCGTTCGGCTGCGAGGAGACCGAGCTCTGCCTGCGGCTCACCGCCCGGCACCCCGGCACCGAGCTGCGCTACGAGCCCACCGCCGTCGTCCGCCAGCACGTCCCGCCGGCCCGCACCACCTGGCGCTACTTCAGCTCCCGCTGCTACGCGGAGGGCCGCTCCAAGGCCGTCGTCGCCCGTTACGCGGGCAGCCGGTCGGCGCTGTCCACCGAGCGCCGCTACGTGCGCCGCACGCTGCCCGCCGCGATCCTCCGCGCGCTGGGCCGGCGACGGCTGCGGGCCGCCGGGGCGCTCGGCGCCGGCGCCTGCCTGGCGGCGGCCGGGTACACCGTCGGCCGGCTCGGCCGGGCGGACACCGCGGCCACCGCGGACGCCGGGGAGACCGGTGCGGCCCCCGCCGCCCGGCCCGGCGTCGCGGCCGTGTCCACCAGGAGCCGGCCATGAAGGAGGTCCCGGTGTTCCTGTACCACTCGGTCTCGGACGACCCGCCGCCGTGGATCGCTCCGTACACCGTGACCCCCGCGGCCTTCCGCCGCCAGATCGACCGGATCGTCGACAGCGGGCGGCCCGTGGTGCCGCTGCGCCGGCTGGTCTCGGCGATCCTCGGCGGCCCGCCGCTGCCGCCCCGCGCCGCCGTCCTCACCTTCGACGACGGGTTCGCCGACTTCTACTGGACGGTGGCCCCGCTGCTCGCCGAGCGCGGCCTGCCGGCCACCCTCTACGTCACCGTCGGCGCCGTCCACCCGCCGGGCGGCCCGCCCACCGGCAGCCTCTTCCCGCCGGCCGACATGCTGAACTGGCGGCAGATCAGCACCCTGGACGCGATGGGCGTCGAGATCGGCGGCCACTCCGTCACCCACGCCCAGCTGGACACCGTGTACGGGCGGCGCTGCACCGACGAGATCGTCGAGTGCAAGCGGCGCCTGGAGGACGCCCTCGGCCACGAGGTCGTCGCGTTCGCCTACCCGCACGGGTACTCCAGCCCGGCCGTGCGGCGCAAGGTCCGCGAGGCGGGCTGGACGTCGGCGACAGCGGTGGAGAACAAGTTCAGCTCCGCTTCCGACTCCGTGCTGCGGATCTGCCGGCTGATGGTCCGCAGCGACACTCCCGACCACGTCTTCGACGGCTGGATCGCCGGGCGCGGAGCCCGGGTCGGACCCGTCCCGGAGAGCCTCTACACGCGGCTCTGGCGCAACTACCGCCGTCTGCGCACCGCGGTCGGCAGTCCGGTCGGAAGGCCGTCCAATGGTTGACCAACTGGCCCCCGCCCAGCTCCCCACCGGCGGCCCGCCCCCGGAGCCCGACGGCGCGCGCCCGTTCGGGCGCCTGCGCGCGGGGCCGCTGCGCGCGCTGCGCGCCGGCTGCCGGGAGGCCGGGCCGCTCGGCGTCTTCGCCCGCCTGGCCCTGCCGGCGGCGCTCGCCCTGTGGCTGCTCGCGCTGCCCCGGGTGCGGCTCGGCGGCATGGGCGACCTCGGCCTGATCCAGGTGCTGCCGGCCCTGTACTGGACCGGCCTGGCCCTGCTGGTGGCCGGCTTCGTGGCCGTCCTGCGCGACCGGCGGATCCGCCAGCGCTGGGCGGCCGGGTACGTCCTCGCCCTGATCGCCTTCCTCCACGCCACGCCCACCCTGCTCTACCCGGAACTGCGGTACGCGTGGGCCTGGAAGCACGTGATGGTCGTGGACGCCATGCTGCGCCACGACGGCTCCGTGCCGAACGCCGGCGAGCTGGACATCTACAACCAGTGGCCCGGCTTCTTCCAGCTCAACGTGCTGCTGCTGCGCGCCACCGGCCTGCACTCCGCGCTCGGGTACGCGGCCTGGTTCCCGGTGCTCACCAACGTCCTGCTGCTCGGCCCGCTGCTGCTGATCTTCCGTACCGTCACCCGGGACCGGCGGCTGGTCTGGGGCGGCATCTGGATCTACTACAGCACCTCCTGGATCGGCCAGGACTACTTCTCCCCGCAGGCCTTCTCCTACCTGCTGTTCCTCGCGGTGCTCGCGCTGGTGCTGCGCCGGCTGGCGGCCACCCGCGTCGCGCAGGGACCGCCCGGCGGGGGAGCGTCCGCCGGCCGGGACGCCACGGCGGGTGGGGGATCCACGGCGGGTGAGGGATCCACGGCGGGTGGGGGATCCACGGCGGGTGAGGGAGGCCCGGCCGGCGCGCGGAGCGGGCCGGGCACCGGCGCCCGGGCGATGACCTGGGTGACCGACATCCCGCCCCGGGGCGGGTGGCGCCCGCTGCCGTTCGCCCTGGTGCTCGTCCTGACGGCCGCCATCGCCTGCTCGCACCAGCTCACCCCGCTGATGCTGATCAGCGCCCTGCTGATGCTCGCCCTCCCGCGGCGCAACCGCCGGGTGGTGCTGCCCGCCCTGGTCGGTGCCGTCGGCATCACCCTCGCCTGGGACGCCACGGTCGCGCGGCCCTACCTGGCCAAGAACATCGGCAACCTGGTCGCCGCGCTGGCCTCGCCCGACAACAACGCGCTGCCCGGCCTCCAGCGGCTCGCCCAGCCCGCCCCCGGACAGGTGTTCGCCTCCTGGGTCGACCGGGGCCTGACCGCCGCCGTCCTGCTGCTCGCGGTGACGGCGGTGGTGCACCACCGCTGGGTGCGCCGCACCACCCTGCCGTTGCTCCTGATCGCGCCTGTCCCGCTGCTGCTCGCCAACAGCTACGGCGGCGAGATGATCTTCCGCGCCTACCTGTTCGCGCTGCCCGCGGCCGCTCTGCTCGCCGCGACCGTGCTGATCCCGTCCTCCCGTGCTCCGGCCGGCCCTGCCGCCCCGGCGGGCACCCCCGCCGGCGACCGGGCCCGACGCCCGCGCCGGGCGCTGCCCGCCGTGCGCCGGGGGCTGACCCTGGTGGCACTGCTCGCCCTGCTGGGCGGCCTGGTCTTCGGCTACTACAGCAAGGAGGCCATGAACACCTTCAGCCCCGGCGAGGTCGCCGCACTGCGCTACGTCGCGCACACCGCGCCGCCGGGGTCGCGGATCGTCTCGGTCACCGCAGACCTGCCCGGCTCCGAGGAGCGCTACGACGAGCTCAGCCGGACGGCGCTCTCGGTGGGCACGCCCGACGACCGCCGGCAGCTGGTCGCCGACCCGGCCTCGGCCGTCGAGGCCGCACTCGCCGACCCCGCCGTCACCGGCCCCTCGTACCTCGTGCTGACCAAGGCCCAGACCGCCGAGTGCACGCTGACCGGCATCCTGCCCGCCGACACCGTCGACCGGGTCCGCGCGGCGGCCTCCGCCTCCCCGACGCTGCGGGTGGTGTTCACCGACGGTGACGCCACCGTCTACCGGCACTCCGCCCAGGTCGCCGTCGAGAGCCCGTTCGCGGAGAGTGGGCAGTGATGATGAGGCCGCCTCCCCGCACCGCCGCCCGGCTGGCGTTCGCCCTGCTCGGCTGGGCCGCGCTGGCGTCCACCGTGCTGGCGGCGGGCAGTCCGCTGCGCGTCGCGCTGACCGGCGGCTTCCTGGTGATCGGCCCGGGGGCGGCGGTCCTGCTGGCCCGGCCCACCGTCGCCCGGACGGCCGGCGGGCCCGACCGGCTCGCCGCCGCCTCGCTCGCGGTGGCGCTGAGCACCGCGACGGCCGCGCTGACCGCCGTCGCGCTGCTGGGCTACCACGTCTTCTCGGTGGGCGCCGCGCTCGCCGCCCTGGCGGCCGTCACCACGGTGCTCGCCCTGGTGCCGCACCGCACCCGGCGGGGCCGGCCGGCCGGGGCGCGGCCGAGGCACGGACGGTGGCGACCGGGCCGGGCCCGCCGGCCGGCCGGCGGGTTAGCGGCGGCCGCCCTGCTGGTGTCGGCCGCCGCCTGTTCCGGCACCCCCGGGACGGCCGGCGGCTCCGGGTCGACGGGGTCGGGCACCGGGCTGCCGGCGGGCGCCGCCGCGAACCGGCCCCCGGCGCCCGGCACCTGGCGGCTGGTGTTCGACGACGAGTTCACCGGCTCCTCGCTCGACACGGCGAACTGGACCACCTGCTACGACTGGAACGACGGTGGCTGCACCAACGCCGGCAACGGCGAGGACCAGTGGTACCAGCCGGGCCAGGTCAAGGCCGGCGGCGGCCGCCTCACCCTGACCGCGCAGCCCCGGACGGTGAAGGGCAGCGACGGCCGGACGTACCCGTGGGTCTCCGGCATGGTCAGCACCGGCCGCGACTCCTGGAACGCCGAACCGCGCCACACCTTCACCTACGGCTACTTCGCGGCCTCGATCAAGGTCCCGGCCAACCCGCACGGTTTCTTCCCCGCCTTCTGGCTGATCCCGGCCGCGACCAGGGGCACCCCGCCGGAGGTGGACATCGCCGAGTTCCCCAACACCGACCAGTACGTCCACATGAACCTGCACTGGCGCGGCGCGGACGGCTCCGACCAGCACGTAGGCCAGAACTGGGGCCCCGCCGACTTCTCCGCCGGCTACCACGTCTTCGGCGTCGACTGGGAGCCCGCCGCGGTGACCTGGTACGTCGACGGCAAGGCCTGGTTCCAGGTCACCGACCCCTCGCGGATCCCGACCGTGGCGATGGAGATCGTGATCAACCTCGCCGTCGGGTACCTGGAGTCGCCACCCGCCGGGACGGACTCGGCGGCCCTGCAGGCGCGGTGGGTCCAGGTGTGGCAGCACTGAGAGGTGGGAGCGTCATGGCAGGAGGCCCGCTGGGCGTCGACCGCGCCGTCCCCGCACTGCTGGTGAAGGTCGGTCACTACCCGCTGTCGCACAGCGCCGTCGGCGCGGTGCGCTCGCTCGGCCGGCTCGGCGTCCCGGTCTACGCGATGGTCGAGGACCGGCTGACGCCCACCGCGCTCTCCCGCTACCTGACCGGAGCGCTGGTCAGGCCGAGCACCGGCCGGGAGCCGCCCGCCGAACTGGCGGCCGCCCTGCGGGGGGTGGCCCGCGAGGTGCGGCGGCGAAGCGGGCGGCGGGCCGTGGCGGTGGCCACCGACGACGAGGCCGCCGTGCTGCTCGCCGAGCACGCGAGCGAGCTGGCCGAGGACCTGCTGCTGCCGCCGGTGCCGCCCGGTCTGCCCCGGCGGCTCGCCGACAAGGGCGGCCTGCACGACCTCTGCCGCGGTACCGGCACCCCCACCCCGGCCGCCCGGACGCCCGTCGACCGGGCCGGACTGCTGGCCGCCGCGGCCGAGTTCGGGTATCCGCTGGTGCTGAAGAACCTCGCCTCCTTCACCCGGCTGGAGCGCCCGGTGGTCGGCCACACGACCGTCGTCCGGAGCGAGGCGGAGCTGCTGTCCCACTGCCCGCCCGGGGCCTCCTGCGACGGGCCGCCGCTCGCGGTGCTCGTCCAGGAGTACCTGCCCGCCGAGCAGGCGCGGGACTGGATCACCCATCTGACCTGTGGCCCCGGCGGCGAGCCACTGGCCGTCTTCACGGGTGTCAAACTGCGGTCCTGGCCCCCCGGGGCGGGCGTCACCACCCGGGCCGGGGCCGTCGCCAACCCCGAGCTGGCCGAGCTGGCCGTCCGGCTCTGCCGGCGGCTCGGCTACTGCGGGATCGCCGACCTCGACTGGCGGCTCGACCTGCGGGACGGCCGGTACAAGCTGGTGGACTTCAACCCGCGGACGGGCGCGCAGTTCCGGCTCTTCGAGACCACCGCGGGCGTCGACGTGGTGCGGGCGCTGCACCTGTCGCTCACCGGGCGGCCGGTGCCGCCCGGGCCGCAGCTGCGGCGCGGCTACGGGGTCGGCCAGCTCGACCTGCTCTCCCTCGGGTCCGCCGCGTGGCACGAGCACCGCCCGCCCGCCGACCCGTGGCCGCGCCGGGGCACCGAGCGGGCCTGGCTCTGCGCGGACGATCCGCTGCCGGCCGTGGCCGTCGCCGCCCGGTTCGGCGGCCGGGCCGCGCGGTACGCCGCCCGCCGCCTGGTGGCCGCGGCCCGGGGCGGGGGAGCGCGGGGGGCGTGACGGGGCGCCGTGAGGGCGGCGGCGAGTGGGCGCGCGGGGGCGGGCGTTGACGGCCGGTCAGTCCGGTGCGCCGCCGGTGACGGCGGCCGTGATCCGGCGGGCCGCGAAGTCCGTACCGCAGACGAAGCGCAGCAGCGGGCCGAAGGAGTTCGCCGCGGCCAGCCCGGTGAAGTACAGCCCCGGCACCGAGGATTCGAAGCCGCCGGTCAGCCGGGGCGCCCCGTCCGCCGTGCGCCGCACCGCCCGCCGCAGGCCCGGGTCGAGCAGGTCCAGGCGTTCGACGTCCACCCGGTAGCCGGTGGCCGCCAGCACGTGGTCGACCTCCAGGGCGCCGGTGAGGCCGCGCAGCCGCAGCCGGACGGCGCCCGCCCGCTCCCGCGCGGACTCCACCGAACACCCGGTGAGCACCGGCACGCCCGCGTCCTCGACCCGTTCGCGCAGCCACCAGGCACCGGCCGGGCCGAGCACCGTCCGCACCCGGCCGGCCCGGACGTCGTCGGGGAGATGACGGAAGGCCCAGGGGGCGCGGCAGTAGCCGAGGAGGTTCCAGCCGGGCCCGAGTTCGGTGCCCGGGTACCGGGCGCGCACGGCCGCCGGCCGCTCACCCGGCAGGTCCGCCCCGGGCGCGGTCCCGAACCGCAGCCGGGCCGTCCGGGCCACCAGCGTGGGCCGCGCCCCGGCCTCGGCCAGCAGGGCGGCGCTCTCCAGCGCCGACTGCCCGGCGCCCACCACCGCGACCCGGCGCCCCGCGAAGCGGCCCAGGTCCGCGTGGTCCGAGGTGTGCGAGGCGAGGCCCGCCTCCCGCAGCGCGGCCAGTTCGCCGGGGACGTGGGCGAAGGCCCGCAGCCCGGTGGCGAGTACCACGGCCCGGCTCCGGAGCTCCTCACCGGTGTCCAGCCGCAGCCGGAGGACACCGTGGTCGTAGCCGATGCCGAGTACCGAGCAGCGCTCGACCCCGGGCACGCACCGCTGCTGGAACCATTCGCCGTAGGCGATGAACTCCGCGATCGGCACGGGATAGCGGTCGCCGACCGGCGCCACGCCCAGGGCCGTCCGGTGGTCGGCCAGCCGGTGCCCGGGGGCGGGCGCGGAGATGTTCGAGGCACGCGGGGTGGACTTCAGGAACATCCCGGCGGGCATGTGGTCGCGCCACCCCGCCATCGGCTCCCCGAACACCCGCAGGTCGCTGCCCCGCGCCGCCAGGTGGGCGGCCGTCGCGAGCCCGTACGGCCCGGCCCCCACGACGGCGATCGGCAGTCGGCGATGCGTCGGCACGGACGCCTCCCGGAGTACTCGGACGTCCCTCCAGAATGCCCCTCCGGCCGGTCGGAGGCATCAGGTGCGTGGACGAACCGGGCCCGCCCGGGCGTGCGGACCTGCGCCGGCTCAGCCGACCAGCCGGGACAGCTCGATCGAGTGGCCGGTCCGCTCCACCTTGGCGCGGAGGTAGCGGACGTTGCTGGCCGACAGGTGCACCCCGGTCGGTACCCGGCGCTCGACCGTGATGCCGAGGCCGGCGAGCTGGTCCGCCTTGTCCGGGTTGTTGCTCAGCAGGTCGATGCCGGTGGTGCCGAGCGCCGCCAGCATCTGGGCGGCGGCGGTGTAGTCGCGCCCGTCCTCGGGCAGGCCCAGCGCGGTGTTGGCGTCATAGGTGTCGAGCCCGGCGTCCTGGAGGGCGTAGGCGTCCAGCTTGTTGTACAGCCCGATGCCCCGGCCCTCCTGCCGCAGGTACAGCAGGTAGCCGCCGGCCTCGGCGATCCGCTCCACCGACTCGCGCAGCTGGGGCCCGCAGTCGCAGCGGTCCGAGCCGAAGACGTCGCCGGTCAGGCACTCCGAGTGCAGCCGCACCAGCGGCGTCCCGCCCTCCGGGGTGCTGCCGAAGGCGAGTGCCAGGTGCTCCGCGCCGTCGGCCAGGCCGTGGAAGGTGAACACCTCGGCGTCCGCGCGGTACCCGTCCGGGAAGGTGAGCGGGATGCGCACCCGGGAGCGCACCGTGGCGGTGCCGGGCTGCGTCGGAGCGGTGCCAGGCTGCGTCGGGGCAGGCTGCGGCATGGGCGGGGCCTCCGTTACCGGGGTGATGGTCGGACCCCGACGGTACTCGGTAGTTCCAATTTGAACAACTGTGTTCCGAGCCGCCCGCACCGGGGTGGAGTGGGACGGCGCAGGCTCGCAACACCCCGTGGGGCTCGCCTGTTCCCACCGGTCACGACGGAGGGGGCGGGCGGCCCGTGCGGCCGCCCGCCCCCTCCGTCGTGGCGTGCTACAGGGTGCCGGTGATGGCGGTGCCGGTGTGGTCGCCGTTCACGCCCTGGAGGTTCAGGGCCTGGGGGGCGGTCCAGTTGCCGTCCGCGAGGCGGGTGGTGGTCAGGACGCGGTTGTCGCCGGTGGTGATGGCGAACTGGGCGCCGGTGTCGACCGGGGCGGCGCTGACCGAGGTGGCCGTGACCTGCCCGATGACGCTGCTGACGGAGCCGAAGGGCTGCCAGGAGGCGTTGGCGTAGCGGATGGTGTGGAGCTGGGCGCCGGTGTCGGTGACGACGACGAGGTTCATGTCGTCGCCCTGGCGGGCCATCGCGAGCGAGGTGACCGGGGCGGTGGCGCCGGCGGCGCCGGCGACCGCGCCCCAGGCGCTCCAGCTGCCGGTGGAGCCGGAGCGGATGGTGTGGTAGACCTGCCCGCCCGCGACGGCGGCGACCTGGAGGTCCCCGCCGACTCCGGCCGTGGCGAGGGTGGTGACGCTGCTCAGGGGCCCGGCGGCCTCGAAGACCTTGCCGAAGCCGGTCCAGTACCCGCCGCTGGTGCGGACGCTGTGGAAGAGCTGGCCGTCGGCGAGGACGACGACCTCCAGGTTGGCGCCGGTGGAGGCGATGGCGACCTGGGTGATGTTGCCGAGGTCGCCGACGTTGGTGTTGAGGTCGCCGAAACCGGCCCAGGTGCCGTCGAGGTGGCGGATGGTGTGGTGCAGGTGGCCGTCGCCGCCGAGGGCGACGACGTGGGTGTCGCCGTTGATGCCGGCGGTGGCGACGGCGCGCACGCCGCCGATGTCCCCGGCCTTGGCCTGGACGTCCTCGAACGGGGTCCAGGAGCCGTCGTAGAGGCGGGCGGCCTGGAAGAGGCCGGTGCCGCCCTTGACCAGGGCCTGGGTCTTCCAGCCGACCGAGGTGCCGCGCACCTGCTGGACCCAGGCGGTGAGGTCGTCGACGCGGGTGTTGGTGGCGCCGGTGCGGGTTTCGGTGCTGCCGAAGCAGCCGCCCTGCCAGGAGCGGGAGGCGATGGCGGCGAGTTCGGTCCTGCCGTTGACCTCGCGGACGGCGGGGGCGCCGGTGTCGCCCTGGCAGATCGAGGCGCCGGCGGTGCCGGTGGTGCTGACGGCGTTCGCGGTGACGGCGCCGACGTTGAAGACGCCGCTGTGGAGCTTGAGGGGCACCCACTCGGTCTTGGTGCGGCCGTAGGCGGGTACGCGCAGGTTCTCGCCGGCGGTGGGCGCGGTGGTGGCGAGGGTGAGCGGGGTGATGCCGTCGACGGGTGTGGCGAGGCGGGCCATCACGAGGTCGCGGTCCTGGCGGGGGACGAGCTCGACGATCTCGGTGGCGGCGCCGGTGGTGGTGGTGAGGTCGGTGCGGCCGACGGTGGCGGTGGTCTTCCACTTCGGTGCGCCGGTGGTCAGGGTCTGGGGCTGGGCGGGGTCGTCGGCGAAGCAGGACGCGGCGGTGATGATCCAGTTGCGGTCGACGAGCGCGCCGGTGCAGGCGCGGACGTTGTCGCCGATGGCGAGCTTGGCGGTGTAGGCGTACGCGCCGTCCGACGCCGGGTCACCGACGACGGCGCCGGCAGGCGCGGCGGAGAAGGTGGCCAGCGCGCCGACGACGGCGGTCGCGGCGGCGAGCGCCCCCGTATGGCGGGTACGGGCGGAGGTGGTGCTGGGCATGGAGGCCCCCCTGGGATCGGAATGGAGCAGGTAGGAGCGGTGGGGTGAGTGATCGGTCCGATCACTCACCCCACCGGGTCATGCGAGGTGACGCGAGGTCAGTTGGTGCTGGTGGCGGTGATGGCCTTGACGCCGCCCGCGCCGCCGGGAACCTCGCCCCAGCTGGTCCAGCGGCCGGCGTTGTAGTCGGCGTCGATGCCGTACACCTTGTCGTCCTCGTTCACGGCGTAGACGTGGACGACGTTGTTGGAGGTGCTGCTGGTGACGGCCTTCAGGCGGTTGTCACTGATCTTGGCCCACTGCGGGTCCCAGTAGCCGGTGTCGTAGTGACCGCTGGTGGTGTAGAAGGCGTTGGCACCGGCGATCGCCAGGTCGATCGTGGCGCCGTGGGTGCTGGCGCTGATCGACTTCACGTTCGGCAGGCTGCCGGGCAGCTCGGCCCAGTCGCTCCAGCCGACGCCGTAGTCCGCGGCGCGGGTGTACACCTTGTCGTCCTCGTTGATGACGAAGACGTGGGTGGAGTTGTTGTAGTACGCGCTGGTGACGGCCTTCAGGTGGTTGTCACCGATCTTGTCCCAGTACGGGTTCCAGGCACCGGTGTCGTAGTTCCCGGTGGTCGCGTACAGCGAGCCGTCGCCGCCGATGATCATCAGGTCGGCGAGGTTGCCACGGGCACTGACGGAGATGTCCTTGACGCCCGAGGCGCCGCCGGGGACCTCGTTCCAGTTGCCCCAGGTGCCGCCAACCCGGCCGTCACGGCCGTAGACGTGACCGTCGCCGGCGACCGCGAAGACGTGGACGACGTCACCGATGGCGACGCTGTCGACCTTGAGGAGCCGGCTGTCGCCCATCGGGGTCCAGGTGCGGGTCCAGCGGCCGGCGTTGTAGTCCGCGACCGAGTCCGACAGGGCATCGTCGGAGCCGACGATCTGCACATGCGTACCCGCCTGCACGTCCGCGGTGCGGAACCGCAGCTCCTTCACCCAGGCGGTGAGGTCGTCGACGCGGGTGTTGGTGGCGCCGGTGCGGGTTTCGGTGCTGCCGAAGCAGCCGCCCTGCCAGGAGCGGGAGGCGATGGCGGCGAGTTCGGTCCTGCCGTTGACCTCGCGGACGGCGGGGGCGCCGGTGTCGCCCTGGCAGATCGAGGCGCCGGCGGTGCCGGTGGTGCTGACGGCGTTCGCGGTGACGGCGCCGACGGTGAAGACGCCGCTGTGGAGCTTGAGGGGCACCCATTCGGTCTTGGTGCGGCCGTAGGCGGGTACGCGCAGGTTCTCGCCGGCGGTGGGCGCGGTGGTGGCGAGGGTGAGCGGGGTGATGCCGTCGACGGGTGTGGCGAGGCGGGCCATCACGAGGTCGCGGTCCTGGCGGGGGACGAGCTCGACGATCTCGGTGGTGGCGCCGGTGGTGGTGGTGAGGTCGGTGCGGCCGACGGTGGCGGTGGTCTTCCACTTCGGTGCGCCGGCGGTCAGGGTCTGGGGCTGGGCGGGGTCGTCGGCGAAGCAGGACGCGGCGGTGATGATCCAGTTGCGGTCGACGAGCGCGCCGGTGCAGGCGCGGACGTTGTCGCCGATGGCGAGCTTGGCGGTGTAGGCGTACGCGCCGTCCGCCGCCGGGTCACCGACGACGGCCCCGGCGGGCGCGGCGGAGAAGGTGCTCACGGCAACTGCGGTAGCAGCTATGCCGATTGCCCACGACGACGAAGAAGGGGCTTTGCGAGACATGGTTGGGGTCGCCTCAAGTTGGAAGGAGAGGATGTCGGGGTAATCGCGGAGTCGGACATGATGGTGAATCGTACGGAGAGGCGTCAGACGCCGTTCCCGATGATTGGGTCGCGTTGCCGGGACCAGTGGTGGCATGTCATTGCGAGACGTCACTGGGCCGGTTTCGCAGGACTCTGCGGCATCGCGCAGGCCGCTCGGGTCAGCCGGTAATACGCAGTTCCACCAGTGTGGAGCGAGAACCGCCGATGGTGCCCTCGCCGACGCTCTTGTACCCGCCCTGGGCGACCGTCACGTTCTGTGTGGCGCCGGCGGCCGTGAGGTTGGCGCTGATGGGGTGATCACCGGCCTCCAGGGCGAATACCCGCGGGATCTCCATCGTCAAGAACCCGCCGGGGCCGGTGGCCTGGAAGCAGGCGTCTCCGTTGGTGGTATAGACCTTGATCTGCTGAACGGCGGGATTGCAGTCGGCGAGCAGCAGGTAGCCGTTACCCCTGATGAGCTTGATGTTCCGTTCCTGCAGAATCTCCGCGGCGCCGGGGTAGGTGAAGTCCTCCACCGCGGGCGGCGGCAGATCCGGGTCGGCAGAGGCGGCTGCGGCCGGGGCGGGGGAGGGTGCGGCACCCGACGCCAGGGCGGGTGCGGCGACGGCGGCCAGGAGGACGCCGGAGGCCGAAGCCAAGAGGATTCGGCGGAGACGGACGGACACAATTCTTCCTTTCGCGCCGCCGGATGACGGCAGTCGAACCGCTGTCGCGCATGGATGACGCCCCATCGGGCCCATGCGTCAAGTTCGCAAAATAGTGGGTCCAACAGTCGTTCCGTCAAGTCGGTACCACCCATGTTCGCTCACGGCTGGCGAGGTCCCGCAAACGCATCCTGGTTCGCGTCGATACTCAGCGAATGATCGCAATTGCCCTGGATGTCGCACTCTCCTCCCGTGCCGTCGATCAGTGGACACGAACTGATTGGCTAACGGTCATGAAGGCGTGTTAAAGATCCTCCCCAGGGTCGAGATTCGGCTCACGCGGCACGGGCCGCGTTTCGACAAGACGGGTGTTACCTTGACGCGAGGAATTCGTGCGAAGGGTGGCGCGGGTCGGGGGTCCGGTGCGATACGCGCGCTGGCCCTGTCCCTGCTCCCAACTACCCTCCTGGCGGGGATGATCGTTTCGCCGCCACAGGCGCTCGCGGACGGTGCCGCACCGCCCGCGGCGGGCGCGGGCGCGTTCCCGCAGACCGACCGGGGTCGGGTGGTCCAGCTGTGGATGAACGGTGGTCCGGGCCTGCGTGCTGCCGCCGAGGTTGCCCTGACAGGTGGTGACGCTGACGTACAGAAGTTCCTGGCGCTGGCACCGAGCGAACAGTTCCAGGATGACCGGGTCTCCGTTGCCCAACTCGCCGGTATCGGGGGTACAGGGCTTCAGGATGCCGCCAGGCAGGCCCTCAGGGGGACGCCGGACCAGGTGAAGGCGTTCCTGACGGATGGTTGGAAAGCCCCGCTCTACCAGGATCAGCGGGTACGGGTCGCGCAGATCATCAGCACCGGTGGTCCTGAGGTCCAGGACGCCGGTCGTGCGGCGCTGAACGGCGGTCCCGAGACGATCAAGCTGTTCCTGGAAGCAGGGCAGTACGACCAGCGCGACCAGGACGAGCGGGTCCAGCTGGCCCAGATCCTCAGCGTCGGCGGGCCCTCGGTCATCGCGGCGGGTCGGATCGCACTCAACGGCACGGCGGACGACATCCACGAGTTCCTGGAGGTCGGCCAGCACGTCGCGCGCAACCGCGATCAGGAGACCCTGACGGTCGCGCAGCTGGCAGATCAAGCCAAGGCCGCTGGTGTTCAGGCCGCCGCCCAGACCCAGGCAGCCAAGGAGGCCTCGGCTCGGGCGGTCAAGGCTGCGGAATCGGCGAAGGACGCGGCCGCGGAGGCCGCCGCCCAGACCCAGGCCGCCAAGAACGACGCCCAACACGCGGCCTCTTGGGCCGAGCGTGCCGCCTCGGCCGCCGAGCAGGCATCCAGCGCGGCCCAGCAGGCCATCGGCGCGGCTCGTGCTGCGAACAACTCCGCCAGGGTAGCGGCGAGCGCGGCCTCCCAGGCCGCTTCGGCGGCGGCGGGCGCCGCCCGTGCGGCGACGCGGGCACAGGCGGCGGCAACCGGTGCGGCCACCGACGCCGGCAAGACGGCGGCAGCCCGTCAGGCGGCGACGGACGCGCGCACCGCCGCCGACGGTGCGGACGACGCTGCCGACGCCGCCGAGCAGGCTGGTAACGCCGCTGTGGCCGCAGGCTCCGCGGCCAAGGACGCGCTGAGTGCCGGCCAGAATGCCGGCGCCGCCGCGGACGCTGCTGACCAGGCAGGCGGCTACGCCGCGCAAGCTGGTGTGCAGTCCTCGACGGCATCCCAGGCGGCTGCCGCCACCAGGCGCCACGCCCAGGAGGCCACCCGGGCCGCCACCGCGGCCCAGGCCCTCGCGGCCAAGGCAGTCACCGCAGCCAATGAGGCCCGGGACGCGGCCCGGTCGTCCGCCACGCACGCACGCGCGGCCGCTCAAGCGGCGGAGAACGCAGCCGCTCACGCTGGTGAGGCCGCGAATGCGGCGGAGCAGGCGACCAACTACGCCAGCGGGGCAGAGCAGTCCGCCGTTGAGGCAACCGCCGCCGTGGCCAAGGCGAAGTCCACCCACGACCTCACCCAGCAGATCGAGGCCGAGGGGCTGACCGCCCGGACCAACGCCGCCGTCGAGAAGGCGAAAGACCTGAAGTGGCAGGAGGACCAGCAGAAGGTCGTGCTGGCCGCCACTGCCCAGAAGGTCAAGGACGTCGAGACCCGGGCCCGGACCCTGGCGGTCGAAGCCGCCAATCCGGCGGCCGACCAGGCGGTGATCGCCCTCCAGGGCCGGCAGGTCGCGGTCCTGACCCTCAAGTCGGGTGCCTCCTGGGCCCGTACTGCGGCGGGGATCGCTCTGGCCGGCGACAACACCAAGGTCGTCGAGTACGCTCGCACCGGCTGGACGGCGGCCAGTCAGAGTGACGAGCGCCAGGCCGTCGTGCGGCTCGCCGCCACGACCCGCTCCGACGCGATCGCAGCCGCGGCGCGGACGGCACTGGACGGGAACGACCCCGCCAAGGTAACGGACTTCCTGACGAGTGGCCAGTACCAGGCCGCCGTTCAGGAACTGCGCGTGTTCATCGCGAAGATCATTTCCGTGGGCGGCCCGGTCGTTCAGGAGGCCGGCAGGGCCGCGCTGGCCTCGGGGTCCACCGACAAGTACCGAGAGTTCGTCGCCACCGGGCAGTACGAGGCGCGCTACCAGGACGAGCGTGTCCGTGCCGCCCAGCTCATCGACAGCGGTACCCCGGAGGTCGCGGCCGCGGCACGGGTCGCGCTCATGGGGCCGGCCGCCTCGCTTGACTCCTTCATTCAGTTCGGTCAGTTCCAGGCTGGCCGTGAAGACCAACTGGCAGCGGCGCATGCCGCACAGATAAGCCAGGTGATCGCGGAGGCGTCGGCCGTCGCCGCCACGGCCCGCCAGAACGCCGCAGAGGCGGGACAGGCGGCAGCCACGGCGCGCGGCGCGTCCGAGCAGGCGGCGGAGTACAACCGACAGGCCCAGGCTTCGGCCACCGAGGCCCAGACGTACTCCAACCAGGCGAACCAGTCGGTCAAGGCCGCCGAGGCGTCCGCGACGAGTGCCGCGCAGTCCGCGAAGACCGCACGCAAGGCCCAGTCGGACGCTGCTTCGGCAGTCAGCCGGGCGATCAACTCGGCCGCCAGCGCGCAGTACTCGGCGAACTGGGCCGGTGAGTCGGCCGGTGCGGCCCGCACCGCCGCCAAGAACGCCTGGGACTCCGCGATCGCGGCTCAGAAGGATCGCGATGTGGCGGACCAGGCTTACCGGGATGCTTTCGCCCGGACCGCCGAACTGCAGCGGCAGGACATGGCCGACTGGCTGCGGGAACAGGACCACCTTCGTACGGCGGCGGCCCAGAACCAGCAGAACCAGCCGCAGGGCGAGAAGGACGACAGCTGGATCCCGTCCTGGCTCTCCGGAGGCGTGGACAAGGCCTGGAACATGGCTCAGCCGTTCTTCAACAAGGACATCTGGATCGGGGCGGGGGAGACCGTTCTCGGCGGGGCAATGGTCGGCGCCGGTGCGACCGAGGACTTCGCCGGTGGTGTCGTCTGCTTGACTGGGGTCGGCTGTGTGGCCGGTGCCCCGGCCATCGTCATGGGTACCACGATTATCGTCGGGGGTGCCTACACGGCCGCTGACGGGCTTGACCGGTTCAGCAACGGGATCAAGACCGCCCTGCGGGAGGCCCAGGAGAGCGGGAGCGCTGGCCGTGGGGCTTCCCGTCCCATCGACGAGTCGCTGAAGACCTTCGACGCGAAAGAGCGCCGAATCGCCGATCAGCTCGCGGGCGAGGGCCGCCATGTGAAGGCGATCCCGGAGTCGACCAAGGAGGGCGAGCGGATGTACGACGCCCTCGTCGACGGAGTTCCCACGGAATTCAAGAGCCTGCAGCCCGGCGCTGGACCCAACACCGTCAAGAACCAGCTCAACTCGGCCAAGGGACAGGCCATGGACGCCGTCATCGATGCTCGGGGCTCAGGCCTGGACGAGGCCGGAGCCCGTGCCGGTATGGAGGACTTCCTGAAGCGGAACCGCCCCGGGAGGATGAACTTCATCCGCGTCGTCGGCGATGGTTTCGACATCACCTGGCCCTAGGAGTCGCTTTGTGAGTTCCCGGCACTACATCTTCGTCGAGCCCTTGGATCCGGCGGCCGACCTCGTCGCCGATCTCGGAGCTGCCTGCGGAAGCGAGCTGCACCGCGTTGACAGTGAGCACATGGACCACGTCACGACGGTCGGTCGCGTGACCCGTGTCGAACTCGAACTTTCGCACGAGTTCGAGGAAGACCAGGGCGTTCCCTTCGAGCGGTACCGGGCCGTCATGGTGGTTCGGAACCTCGACGGGGATCTGGAGGGCCAGTCGACCGTCGCGCGCAGGATCGTGCGGTACCTCGCGGACACCAGGCGATACTGGGTCGTCCTCGTGTACGAGCTCCAGTCGTACATCGAGTCGGCGGCGCCCGGCAACACCGGATCACAGGTCTGGCCTCCGGCGGTGAACCGCCCCTAGGGCGCGGTCCGGGAAGGGGCGGCGGGCATCCAGGTAGATGCCCGCCGCCCCTTCTGCTTGCCCTGGAGGTTTTGATCCGCGGGTCCCGGGCCCGAACCGAGCCGGTCGGTACCCGCACGTCGAGCGGATTGCGGAGCCCGAGCGCCGGGCGTGGTCCGGCGCGAGCCGCTCCACGGTCGAGCGCTACGGCAGCCTGGTCACCGGCGTGGAACCCTGCTTCGGCTCCGCCGGCCCGCTCCCGGACCCGACCGGAGCGGGCACAGGTTGTCGGGTGGGGGAGGGTGGGGGGTTCCTACGGTGGTGGGCAGTGAGAGGGAAGGACGGGGTCGGGGTGCTGGAGCAGGTCAACCGGGCCATGGAGTACGTCGAGGAGCACCTGGACGGGGTGATCGACGTGGGTGAGCTGGCGCGGATCGCGCGGACGTCGGAGTACCACTTCCGGCGGATGTTCTCCGCGCTGGCCGGGATGCCGTTGTCGGAGTACGTGCGGCGGCGGCGGCTGACCGTGGCCGGGGCCGAGGTGCTGGCCGGTGAGCGGACGCTGCTCGACGTGGCGGTCCGGTACGGCTACACCTCGGGGGAGGCGTTCGCCCGGGCGTTCCGGGCGATGCACGGCGTCGGACCGGGTGAGGCCCGGCGCGGCGGCGTGGTGCTGCGGTCCCAGCCCCGGATGTCCTTCCGACTCGTCGTCGAAGGGAGCAGCAGTATGGAATACCGCATCGTGGAGAAGCCCGGGTTCCGGGTGGTCGGTCGGCGGGCCCGGGTCCCGCTCGTCCACGAGGGGGTGAATCCGGCCATCGCGGCGTTCATCCGGGGGATCGCACCGGAGGTCGTCGACCGGATCACGGCCCTCTCGGACCAGGAGCCGGACGGCGTCGTCTCGGTCACCGAGTTCTTCTCGGACAGCCGGGAGGAGGGCGTCGAACTCGACTACTACCACGCGGTGGTGGCGGGGGCGGACGTCGTCGTGCCGGAGGATCTGGACGTGCGGGAGGTGCCGGCCGGGACCTGGGCCGTCTTCTCCGTCACCGGGGCGTTCCCGCAGGCGCTCCAGGAGATGTGGCGGGACGTCTACACCCAGTGGTTCCCGTCCAACCCCTACGAGACCCGGCCGGGGCCGGAGATCCTGCGCACCCGCTTCCTGGCCGACGGCGTCGCCGAGGCTCAGCTGTGGACCGGCGTGGAGCGGGTCGCCCGGTGAACCCTGCCGCATGGTGAACTGGGCCGGGCCGATGGGACGTTGACGGTCCCGTCGGCCCGGCCGCCTGTTAGGGTCCGCGCATGACGAAGCGTGTGCCCTTCCAGGGGGCCGAGAAGGAGAGTCTGTTCGTTGCGCTCGACCGGCACCGCGACGCGGTGCTGTGGAAGCTGGAGGGGCTGGACGACGAGCAGCTGCGCCGGCCGATGACGGCGTCCGGGACGACGCTGCTGGGGCTGGTCAAGCACCTCGGCGGGGTCGAACTCGGCTGGTTCTGCCGGACGTTCGGCCGGGACACCGGCCCGCTGCCGTTCGACCTCGCCGAGGACGAGCAGTCCGACCTGCGGGTGCGCCCGGACGAGTCCACCGCCGATCTGCTGACCTTCTACGCCCGCGCCCGGGCCAGTGCCGACCAGGTCATCGAGGAGTTCGAGCTCGACGACCTGGGCCGGGCCTGGTTCGGCGACCAGGTGTCGCTGCGCTGGGTGCTGATCCACATGGCGACCGAGACCGCTCGGCACGCGGGCCACATGGACATCCTGCGCGAGCTGATCGACGGGCGGACGGGGGACCACAACCGGGGCTGACGGCCCGGGAGCGGGAGCGCCGGCCCCGGGTCAGCCCAGGAAGCGGCCGTCCCGGGCCACCACCCGCCCGGCCCGGACGACCAGTTCGCGCTCGGGCAGGTCGACCACCACCTGGGGCAGGCACTCGCCCGTCAGCAGCATGAAGTCGGCCGGCGAACCCGGGGCGAGGTCGGCGGCGGGCAGGCCCAGCAGGTCGGCGCCGCCGCCGGCCGCGAGGGCGAAGCACTCGGTGAGCTCCGCGTCGGTCCGTGCGTCGGTGGTCCAGCCGAGCAGGTGGGCCCGGTGCAGCATGTCGGCGTTGCCGAACGGGCTCCAGGAGTCCCGCACGCCGTCCGAGCCGAGCCCGACCCGCACGCCGTGCGCCGCCAACTTCCGGAAGGGCAGCACCTGGTGGGCGGACGGCGCGACGGTGGTGAGCCCGATGCCGGCCCCGGCCAGCAGCTCGGCCAGGGCGTCGAGCGGGCCGCCGGACAGCTCCGGCACGCAGAAGGCGTGGCTGACCACCACCCTGCCCTGCAGCCCGGCGGCCTTCGTCCGGGCGGCGATGTCGTGCAGCGGGGCGAGGCCGCGCTCGCCGGTGTCGTGCAGATGGATGTCGAGGGGGAGGCCGTACCGCTCGGCGAGGCCGAAGACCTGGTCGAGCTGCGACGGCCCCTCGCCCGCGAAGCCCTCGCCCCCGGCTCCGTCGAACCCGGCCGGGTCGATGCCGCCGACCGCGTCGATCAGCCCGCTCGCCGCCGCCTCCGCGAGCAGCGCCCCCGCGCCCGGCGTCCGGCGCACCCCGTGCTGCGGGAAGGCCACCACCTGGACGTCCAGCGCCGCGCCCAGTCGCTCCCGGGCGGCCACCAGCCCCTCCACGCCCGCCAGGCCGTACGCGGGTGCCACGTCCACATGGGCCCGCACCGCCCGGGTGCCCCGGGTCACCGCGTGCGCGAGGAGCCGCTCGGCCCGCTCGGCGAGCGGGGTGCGCTGGTGCTCGTACAGCTCGACGTCGCCCCGGACGTACTCCGGCAGGCCGCGCGCCGGGCGCCGGCTGTACCAGGGTTCGCCCCAGGCGGTCTTGTCGGGGTGGATGTGCGCGTCCACCAGGGTCGGCAGCGCGATCCGTCCGCGGCCCTCCACGACCTCGACCCGCGCGCCCTCGGGGACCCGGTCGACCAGCAGTCCGCCGACGGCGATCAGCTCGACGGGCGCGGCCGAGCCGTGCGGCCGGACGTCGCGGAAGACGGTGGCGGTGGTGTCGGCGCTGGTGGGGGCGCTGGTGGGGGTGGTCATGGGCCCTCCCGGTTCGGCGGGGTCGGTCGGCGACCCCAACCAACCCGACGACGGTGCCACGCGTCAACTCCCGCTCGGCATGGTGACGGTGGTGCGCCGCCCGGCGGCCGGTCCCGGCACCGCTCGATCGGCGTGCACACGGGCTCCCGCCGACGCCCCGCACGCCCGTTCGGCGCAGCAGCGGCGGACCGGGGCCGGGGCGGGCCGCATGCTGGGGCGGGGGAGGGAGCCAGCGGAGGAGTGGATCGAGGATGGTCAAGGCGTTCGGGTTCGTCGACTACGGCGGGCCGGAGACTCAGGAGTTCCTGGACCGGCCGGTGCTGGAGCCCGGCCCGGGCCAGCTGGCGGTCAGCGTCCGGGCGGCCGGGGTGAACCCGGTGGACTGGAAGATCCGCCGGGGACTCCTCGGGCGGGACCGCGAGCTGCCCGCCGTGCTGGGCCAGGAGGCGGCGGGCGTGGTCGAGCGGATCGGCCCGGACGTCACGGGGTTCACCCCCGGGGACGAGGTGTTCGGGATCGCGGCGGCGGGCGCCTTCGCGGAGCAGACCCTGCTGCTCGCGGCGATGAGCGCGGTCAAGCCCGCCGCGCTCGGGTTCGCCGAGGCGGCGACCCTCCCGGTGGCGGCCGCGACGGCCGACGACGGGCTCCGGGACGTCGGCGTGGGAGCCGGGCAGACGCTGCTGATCCTCGGCGTCGCGGGCGGCGTGGGCAGCGTGGCCGCGCAGATCGCCCGCAGCCGGGGCATCCGGGTCGTCGGCACGGCGAGCGACGCCAACCGCGGCTACGTGGAGTCGCTGGGCGCGGTGCAGGTGCGGTACGGCGACGGCGTGGCGGAGCGGATCGCGGCGGCCGCCCCGGACGGTGTGGACGGCATCCTCGACCTGGTCGGCGGGGCCGACCTGCGGGCCGCGGCCGAGACGCTGGCCGACCGCTCGAAGCTGGTCTCCACCGTCGATCCGGGCACCGTCGCGGAGCTCGGGGGGCGTTTCGTCACCCGCGCCACCACCTCGGCGAGCCTCGCCGCCCTCGCCGCGCTGGCGGCGACCGGCGAGCTCGACGTGCACCTCACCGGCCGGCAGCCGATGGCCCACGCGGCCGAGGCACTGGCGCTGGTGGAGTCCGGGCACGCGCGCGGCAAACTCATCCTCGACATCGGCTGGGAGCAGGCGGGATGAAGCAGCGGACGGTGACGGTCGGCGGGCCCTGCTGGGTGGAGCACGGCAGCTCCGACCCGGAGGGCGCCCAGCGGTTCTACGGCGAGCTGTTCGGCTGGCGGGCCGCCGACCTCGACGCACCGCCGGAGGCCGGCGACTACACCTTCATGAAGCTGGACGGCAGGATCGCCGCCGCCGTCGCCCCGCTCTACGGGGAGGGGCAGCCGACGGCCTGGACGGTCTCCTTCGCGGTCGACGACGCGGACGCGTCCGCCGCCCGGATCACCGGGGCCGGCGGGAGCGTCGTCATCGGACCGACGGAGGCGCTCGGTCTCGGCCGGTTCGCGATCGCCGCCGACCCGTCCGGCGCGGTGTTCGGGCTCTGGCAGGGCCACGCGCTGGCGGGCCTGGAGGTGCTCAACGACCCGGGCGCGCTCGGCTGGGTGGAACTGCTCACCCGGGACCCGGACGGCGCCCGGTCGTTCTACCCGGCGGTGTTCGGCTGGACGGTCCGCCCGTCCGAGGTCTACCCCCAGTGGGGCCTGGCCGACGCCGACTTCGGCGGCATGCTGACGATGGACGACCGGTTCCCGCCGCAGGTGCCGCCGCACTGGCTGCCCTACTTCGCGGTCGCGGACGTGGACGTCACCGCCTTCCGGGCCGGGAACCTGGGCGCCGACGTCCTGCTGCCGCCCACCTCGATGCCGGACGGGCCCCGGGTCGCCGTGCTGCGCGACCCGCAGGGCGCGGCCTTCGCGGTGCACCTGGCGGGCGCGGAGGGCTGAACCCGCCCACCCGGTCGGCCTTCCGCGCCGGCCGGGCGTGGAACGAGGCCCCGCCCCGCGCCGCGCCCGCTACCGCCCCGCCCCGCTACCGCCCCGCGCCGCCCAGCGTCAGCGCCGCCCCCGCTACCGCGCCGCCCGGCGCACCCGGCCGCGCCCGGCGGCCAGCACCGCCCCCGCCGTCACCAGCAGGGCGGCGGCCGGCACCACGTCACCGATCCGGTCGTACCAGGTCAGTGTCGACGGCGCGGTGAGCGGCAGCCGCACCGTCAGCGCGCCGGTGCGGTCCGTCCCGAACCGGGCCAGCTCGCGGCCCTGCGCGTCGAACGCGGCCGAGACCCCGGTGAGCGAGGCCTGGACGGCCGGCCGGCCGGTCTCGGCGGCGCGGATGGCGGCCAGCGAGACGTGCTGCTCGGGCGCCCAGGTGTCCTGGAAGGTCGAGGTCGAGGACTGGTAGACCAGCACCCGGGCGCCGTCCCGGGCGGCCGTCCGGGACATGTCGGGGAAGGCCGACTCGAAGCAGATCAGCGCCCCGACCGGTAGCGGCGCCCCCGTGCGGTCGGTGGCGGGGAGGACGTGGAACGCGTTCCCCGGGGCCCGGTTCTCGCCCGCCGCCCGGCTGACGCCGGCGATCCAGCCCAGCAGCGGGCGCAGCGGGATGTACTCGCCGAACGGCACCAGCCGGATCTTGCGGTAGCGGTCGACCGTCCCGGCGGGGGAGACCAGCACCGCGTCCTTGGAGATCCGCCCGTCGGCCTTGCGGGCGTCCTCCCCGGCCAGGATCTCGGCGCCGGTAACGGCGGAGAGCCGGCTCAGCCGGGCCGCGGCGGCCGGGTCGCGCTCCAGGTCGGCGGTGGTGCTGCTCTCGCCCCAGACGATCAGGTCGACCGGCCGCCCGCCCAGGGCGGCGGTGGCGGCGGCACTCGCCTCGAACCGGGCCTGCGGGTCCTCGACGATGCCGGGCTGGACCAGGGCCACGGTGACCGCTCCGGCGCCGGCGGGCGCGGCGCGCAGCGCGAACAGCAGCGGTCCGGCCGCCAGCACCAGCACGGTGGCCAGCGCCGCCAGGGCGCGCGGCCGCCACCCGGTGGCGGTCAGCACGATCAGCACACCGGTGTTCACGGCCACCACGGCCGCGCTGACCAGCCAGATCCCGCCGGCCGAGGCCAGCGCCAGGACGGCCGGGTGCCGCCACTGGGTGGCGCCGAGCAGCGCCCACGGGCCGCCGAGGGCGTGCCACGAGCGGGCGTACTCGGTGGTCAGCCAGACCGCGGGGACGACGGCCAGGGCGGTCAGCGCGCGCCGGGCGGTCAGCGGCGGGTGCAGCAGCCGGTGGACGGCGAGGCCGACCCCGGCCTGGAGCACGCCGAAGACCACCGCGAGCAGCGGCAGCGCCGGGCCGATGGAGGGGATCAGCCAGTACATCCCGGTGAGGATGAACCCCGCGCCGAACCACCAGCCCCGGACGGCGGCCTCCCGGGCGCTCGGCGCCCGCTGCATCAGCAGCAGGCCGGGCACCAGGGCGACCCAGGCGAGCGCGGCCAGCCCGGGGGCCGGGAAGGCGAACACCGGCAGCGCCCCGGCGGTCAGGGCGGCCCCCCGCACGCGGTAGCGGTGGGCCCGGACGGCACGGTCCGGAGGGGTGGGCGCCCGGAGGGCGGGCCGGGGCAGCGTGAGGCGGCGGGACATGCCCCGTATTGTCCGCTTCAGCGGCGATCACTGCCAGGGTCCTGTCACCCGAATGGGTGAAGGCCCCTGGCAGGACAGGCCCCGGGAGAAACCGGCCCGGGACTTCCGAGCGCCCGTCAGGCCTCGTCGGCGCCCGTCAGCCCTCGTCGCCCTCCAGGTCGCCCTCGGTCTCCAGGAAGGCGGCCTGGAGCTGCTCGATCAGCTCCGGGTCGGGCTGCTCCCAGAGACCGCGCTCGGCCGCCTCCAGCAGGCGCTCGCTGATGCCGTGCAGCGCCCAGGGGTTGGCGTCGGCCAGGAACTCGCGGTTCACCGGGTCGAGGACGTACTCCTGGGTCAGCTTCTCGTACATCCAGTCGGCGACCACGCCGGTGGTGGCGTCGTAGCCGAAGAGGTAGTCGACGGTGGCCGCCATCTCGAAGGCGCCCTTGTAGCCGTGGCGGCGCATCGCCTCCATCCACCGCGGGTTGACGACCCGGGCGCGGAACACCCGGGCCGCCTCCTCGGTCAGGGTGCGGGTGCGGACGGTCTCCGGGCGGGTCGAGTCGCCGATGTAGGCGGTCGGGGCCTTGCCGGTGAGCGCCCGCACGGTGGCCACCATGCCGCCGTGGTACTGGAAGTAGTCGTCCGAGTCGGCGATGTCGTGCTCGCGGGTGTCGGTGTTCTTCGCGGCGACGGTGATCCGCTTGTACGCCGTCTCCATCTCCTCGCGGGCCGGCCGCCCGTCCAGGCCGCGACCGTACGCGTAGCCGCCCCAGACCGTGTACACCTCGGCGAGGTCGGCGTCGGTGCGCCAGTCGCGGCTGTCGATCAGCTGGAGCAGACCTGCGCCGTAGGTGCCCGGGCGGGAGCCGAAGACGCGGACGGTGGCCTTGCGCTCGTCGCCGTGCACGGCGAGGTCGGCCTGGACGTGGGCGCGGACGTAATTGTCCGCGGCGTCCTCCTCCTGGGCGGCGGCCAGGCGCACCGCGTCGTCCAGCAGGGCGACCACGTGCGGGAAGGCGTCCCGGAAGAAGCCGGAGATGCGCAGGGTGACGTCGATCCGCGGGCGGCCCAGCTCCTCCAGGGAGATCGCCTCCAGGCCGGTGACCCGGCGCGAGGCGTCGTCCCAGACCGGGCGCACGCCCAGCAGCGCGAAGGCCTCGGCGATGTCGTCGCCGGCGGTGCGCATCGCGCTGGTGCCCCAGAGCGAGAGCCCGACCGAGGGCGGGCAGGCGCCGTCGTTGTCGGCGCGGTAGCGCTCGACGAGGGAGGCCGCCAGCGCCTGGCCGGTCTCCCAGGCGAGCTTGCTGGGCACGGCCTTCGGGTCGACCGAGTAGAAGTTGCGGCCGGTCGGCAGCACGTTGACCAGGCCGCGCAGCGGCGAGCCCGAGGGCCCGGCCGGGACGAAGCCGCCACCGAGCGCGTGCAGCACGGCGTCGAGCTCGTCGGTGGTGGCCGCCAGGCGCGGCACCACCTGGGTGGCGGCGAAGGCGAGCACGTCGGCGACGGCGGCCGGCAGTCCGGCGGCGACCTTCTCGACGGCCTCCGGCGCCCAGTCCTCGGCCTCCATCGCCTCGACCAGCGCGCGCGCCTGGGCCTCGGCCGCGTCGGTGGCGCCCAGCGTCAGCGCGGCCTCGTCCAGGCCGAGCGCCTCGCGCAGGCCGGGCAGGGCGCTGACGCCGCCCCAGATCTGCCGGGCGCGCAGGATGGCGAGCACGATGTTGACCCGGTCGGTGCCGGTCGGCGCCTGGCCGAGGACGTGCAGGCCGTCCCGGATCTGGGCGTCCTTGATCTCGCAGAGCCAGCCGTCGACGTGCAGCAGGAAGTCGTCGAAGCCGTCGTCCTCGGGGCGCTCGTCCAGGCCGAGGTCGTGGTCGAGCTTGGCGGCCTGGATCAGCGTCCAGATCTGGGCCCGGATCGCGGGCAGCTTGGCCGGGTCCATCGCGGCGATGTTGGAGTGCTCGTCGAGCAGCTGCTCCAGCCGCGCGATGTCGCCGTAGGAGTCGGCGCGGGCCATCGGCGGGACGAGGTGGTCGACCAGGGTGGCGTGGGCGCGGCGCTTGGCCTGGGTGCCCTCGCCCGGGTCGTTGACCAGGAACGGGTAGATCAGCGGGAGGTCGCCGAGGACGGCGTCCGGTCCGCACTCGGCGGAGAGCGCGGCGGTCTTGCCGGGCAGCCACTCCAGGTTGCCGTGCTTGCCGAGGTGGATCACGGCGTCGGCGCCGAACCCGCCGTCCTGCCGCGCGGCCGCGATCCAGCGGTACGCGGCCAGGTAGTGGTGCGAGGGCGGGAGGTCGGGGTCGTGGTAGATCGCGACCGGGTTCTCGCCGAAGCCGCGCGGCGGCTGGATCAGCACCAGCAGGTTGCCGGAGCGGACCGCGGCCAGCACGATGTCGCCGTCCGGGTTCTGCGAGCGGTCGACGTAGAGCTCGCCGGGGGCCGGGCCCCAGTGCTCCTCGACGCGGGTGCGCAGGGCCTCGGGGAGGGTCGCGTACCAGCGGCGGTAGTCGGCGGCCGGGATGCGGACCGGGTTGCGGGCCAGCTGGTCCTCGGTGAGCCAGTCCTGGTCGTAGCCGCCGGCCGCGATCAGCGCGTGGATCAGCGCGTCGCCCTCGTGCATGTTCTCGGGGACGGTGTCCAGCCCCGGCAGGTCCGAGCCGAGGTCCATGCCCTCCGCGCGCAGCCGCGCCAGCAGGCGCATCGCGCTGGCCGGGGTGTCCAGGCCGACGGCGTTGCCGACCCGGGCGTGCTTGGTCGGGTACGCGGACAGCACCAGCGCCAGCCGCCGCTCGGCGGCCGGGATGTGCCGCAGCCGGGCGTGCCGGACGGCGGTGCCGGCGACCCGGGCGGCGCGCTCGGGGTCGGCCGCGTAGACGGTGAGGCCGTCCTCGTCCAGCTCCTTGAAGGAGAACGGGACGCTGATCAGCCGGCCGTCGAACTCCGGGACGGCGATCTGGGTGGCGGTGTCCAGCGGGGAGAGGCCGTCGTCGCTGGCCTCCCACTGCGCGCGCGACCAGGTGAGGCAGAGCGCCTGGAGGATCGGGCGGTCCAGCGCGGCCAGCGCGCCGGCGTCCCAGGCCTCCTCGTCGCCGCCGGCCTGCGCGTCGGCCGGGCGGGTGCCGCCGGCGGCCAGCACGGTGGTGACCAGCGCGTCGGCCTCGCCCAGCGCGGCCAGCAGCTCCGGCTCGGCGCCGCGCAGCGAGGCGCAGTAGTACGCCCTGGCGCGCGCGCCCTGGTCCTCGATCGCCCGGCAGAGGGTGTCGACGAAGGCGGTGTTCCCGCTCATGTGGTGGGCGCGGTAGTAGAGCACCGCGACGATCGGGCCCTCGGTCGTCCGGGCCTCGCGCTCCAGCGGTCCCCAGGCGGGGGCGGAGGCGGGCGGGGCGAAGCCGTGGCCGGTGAGCAGCACCGTGTCGGAGAGGAAGGCGCCCAGCTCGGCCAGGTTGGCGGCGCCGCCGTGGGCGAGGTAGGCGTGCGCCTCGGCCGCGATGCCGGCCGGGACGGTCGACAGCTCCATCAGCTGGGCGTCCGGCGCCTGCTCGCCGGTGAGCACGATCACCGGGCGGGGGCCGGCCAGCAGCGCGTCCAGGCCCTCCTGCCAGGCGCGGCGCCCGCCGAGCAGGCGCACCACGACCAGTTCGACGCCCTCCAGCAGGGCGGGCAGCTCCTCGGGCGAGAGCCGGGCCGGGTTGCCGAGGCGGTACGGGACGGGGCCCTCGGCGGCCCGGGCACTGAGCAGGTCGGTGTCTGACGTCGACAGCAGCAGGATCATGCGAAGGCCCTCCCGGCCTCGATGGCGGGCAAGGGCAAGGTCACGGGCGACGACGGGGTCGCCCGTGGAGGCACGTGCGACGGCGGGGTCGCGGGCATGCGGCGGCGCATGGCGTCAAGCCTTCCTCGGGGTCCGCGCCCCGGGCCGGTGGAGGACGGCAGGAGTTCCTGGCTCCCACGGTTGAACCGTGGTCACAGTGGCGGGACCGCACCGGGTTTGCACCGGCTTCCTCCCCTGCGCCGTCGCTGGCGTGCGGACGGCCCCGCGGGGCCGCCCGGCAGCATCGTACGGGGTGCGGCTGACCAGGGGGAGAGCGGCCGAGAGTGTGACCCGCGGGACAGCGGCAAGCGATCGGATCATCTGTATGCTCGCGGCCATGCCACCCACACCCGACGCGACCGCGCCGGCCCCCGCCGTGACCGGCCGGGGCCGCGAGGACGCCTGCCCGGGGGCGCTTCGTCTGCACACCGCTGCCGACGGCGCCCTGGCCCGGGTCCGGCTGCCCGGCGGACTGCTGACGGAGGATCAGGCGCTGGCCCTGGCCGGGGCCGCCGAGTCGCTGGGCGACGGCCACCTGGAGATCACCTCGCGCGGCAACGTCCAGCTGCGGGGCCTGGCTTCGGAGTGCGGCGCCGAACTCGGCGGGCGGCTGCGGGCGGTCGGGCTGCTGCCCTCCGACACCCATGAGCGGGTCCGCAACATCGTCGCCTCGCCGGGCCCGGCCGGCGGCTTCGCCGACGTCCGGGCCTGGGCGCGCGAACTGGACGCGAAGCTGTGCGCGAGCCCCTGGGCGGCCGCCCTCTCCGGCAAGTTCCTGTTCGCCCTGGACGACGGACGCGGCGACGTGGCCGCCCTGAACGCCGATGTGACGTTGATCGCAGGCCCGGACGGCAGCGCGCTGCTGCGCCTCGCCCGCGCGGACACCGCCCGGCCCGTCCCCGCCGAGCGGGCCGTCGACACGGCGCTGGCGGTCGCCCGGGACTTCGTGGCCGTGCTGCGCGCCACCGGCCGCGAGGCGTGGCACCTGCGGGACGTACCCGACCTGGTGCCGCCGGGTTCGGTGAAGCTGCCGGCGTTCGCCGGTACGCCGCCGCCGCTCGGCGCGGTGCCCGGCGGCCTCTCGGTCGCCCTGCGGTTCGGCTCCGCCTCCGGCGCGCAGTGGCGGGCGCTGGTCGACGCCGCCGAGGGGGAGCTGCGGCTCACCCCGTGGCGCGGTGCGGTGCTGCCCGGCGCCGCCCCCGGGCGGCTCGCCGGCCTGGCGGCGGCCGGCTTCCGGACCGCGCCCGGAGCCGCCTGGGAGCGGGCCACCGCCTGTACCGGGCTGCCCGGTTGCGGGTCGTCCAGGGCCGACGTCCGGGCCGACGCCGCGCGCGCCCTGGAGGCGGCCGGGACGGGGGGCCTGCCCGTGCACTGGTCGGGCTGTGAACGGCGCTGCGGCCACCCGGCCGGGCGGTGGGTGGACGTGCTCGCCACCGGGCAGGGCTACCGGGTGACGGTGAACGGTCCGGCAGCCGCCGGGGCGGCCGTGGACGTGACGAACGAGGAGACGGCCGAGGCGGTCGCCGAGGCCAGGAGGACCACGAAGTGATCGAGTACGAGAAGGACGGCGCGTCCATCTACCGCCAGTCCTTTGCCACCATCCGGGCCGAGGCCGACCTCGCCGCCCTGCCCGCCGACGTGGCCCAGGTCGCGGTGCGGATGATCCATGCCTGCGGCATGACCGACCTGGTCGAGGACCTGGTGTACTCGCCGGGCGCGGTCGCCTCCGCCCGCGCCGCGCTGCGCGCCGGGGCGCCGATCCTCTGCGACGTGAACATGGTCGCCAGCGGTGTCACCCGCAAGCGGCTGCCCGCCGGCAACGAGGTCATCTGCACCCTCACCGACCCGTCGGTGCCCGAGCTGGCCCGGCGGATGGGCAACACCCGCAGCGCCGCCGCGATGGAGCTGTGGCTGCCCCGGCTGGAGGGCGCGGTGGTCGCCGTCGGCAACGCGCCGACCTCGCTGTTCCGGCTGCTGGAGCTGATCGAGGCGGGCGCGCCGCGCCCGGCCGCGGTGATCGGCGTCCCGGTGGGCTTCATCGGCGCCGCCGAGTCCAAGGAGGCCCTGGCGGCGCACCCGTCCGGCCTGGAGCACCTGGTGGTGCGCGGCCGGCGGGGCGGCAGTGCCATGGCCGCGGCGGCCATCAACGCGATTGCGAGTGAGGAAGAGTGACGGACGCTCAGCAGACCGGCCGGCTGTACGGGGTCGGGCTCGGCCCGGGAGACCCTTCGCTGGTCACCGTCCGCGCCGCCGAACTCATCGGCAAGGCCGACGTGGTGGCGTACCACAGCGCCCGGCACGGCCGGTCGATCGCCCGGTCCATCGCCGAGCGCTACCTGACGGGCGGTCAGATCGAGGAGAAGCTGGTCTACCCGCTCACCGTCGAGACCACCGACCACCCGGGCGGCTACCGGGGCGCGCTGGACGACTTCTACCAGGAGGCCGCCGACCGGCTGGCCGCCCACCTCGACGCCGGCCGCAGCGTGGTGGTGCTCGCCGAGGGGGACCCGCTCTTCTACGGCTCCTACCAGCACATGCACAAGCGCCTCGCGCACCGCTACCCCACCGAGGTGGTCCCCGGCGTGACCTCGGTCAGCGCCGCCGCCGCCCGGCTCGGGGCGCCGCTCACCGAGGCGGAGGAGACGCTCACCGTCATCCCGGGCACGCTGCCCGAGGAGGAGCTGACCGCGCGGATCGCCTCCGCCGACTCCGCCGTCATCATGAAGCTGGGCCGCACCTTCCCCGCCGTCCGCCGCGCCCTGGAGCGGGCCGGCCGGCTGGCCGACGCCCAGTACGTCGAGCGGGCCTTCATGGCGGGCGAGCGCACCGGCCCGCTGGCCGACGTCGACCCCGAGAGCGTCCCCTACTTCTCGGTCGCCGTGCTGCCCAGCAAGGTCGCGCCGCTGGAGCGGCCGGGCCCGCCGGCCGCGGGCCCCGGCAGCGTGACGGTCATCGGCACCGGCCCGGCCGGCCCGCTCTGGCTCACCCCCGAGGCGCGCGGCGCCCTCGCCGCCGCCACCGACCTGGTCGGCTACACCACCTACCTGGACCGGGTGCCCGAGCGCCCCGGCCAGCAGCGCCACGGCTCCGACAACAAGGTGGAGTCCGAGCGGGCCGAGTTCGCACTGGACCTCGCCCGGCGCGGGCACCACGTCGCGGTGGTCTCCTCCGGCGACCCGGGCGTCTTCGCGATGGCCACCGCCGTCCTGGAGGTCGCCTGCGAGGACGCCTACGGCGACGTCCCGGTCCGGATCGTGCCGGGGATGACGGCCGCCCACGCCGCCGCCTCCCGGGCCGGCGCCCCGCTCGGCCACGACTACGCGGTGGTCTCGCTCTCCGACCGCCTCAAGCCCTGGGAGGTGGTCGCCAAGCGGCTGCGCGCGGCGGCCGAGGCCGACCTGGTGCTGGCCCTGTACAACCCCGGTTCGCAGTCCCGCACCACCCAGGTCGGCCTGACCCGGGACCTGCTGCTGGAGTACCGCGACCCCGGGACGCCGGTGGTGATGGCCCGCGACGTCGGCGGCCCGACCGAGCGCGTGCGCACCGTCCGCCTCGGCGACCTCGACCCCGCCGAGGTCGACATGCGCACCATCCTGCTGATCGGCTCCTCCCAGACCCGGGCCGTCCGGCGCGGCAACGGCACCCAGGTGGTCTGGACGCCCCGCCGCTACCCGGAGGCGTGAGCCCCGCCCTCCTCCCCGCCCGCGGCGGGGAGGAGGGCGGCCGGGGACGATGGAGGCCGGCGGGCCGGTTCGAAGGTCCGCGCGAGGTGAGGAGCGGGCGGCGTGGCGGAGGTCGGTGGACGGGCCGGGCAGCTGAGGAGCAGCGGGCTTCGGCCCGGGTGGACGACGGGCGCCTGTGCGACGGCGGCGACCAAGGCGGCCTACCAGGCGCTGCTGACCGGGGCCTTCCCGGATCCGGTGGTGATCACCCTGCCGAAGGGGCAGCGGCCCGGCTTCGCGCTGGCGGCGGAGGAGCGGGCGGCCGACCGGGCGATGGCCGCGGTGGTGAAGGACGCCGGGGACGATCCGGACGTGACGCACGGTGCGCTGATCCGCTCGACGGTGTGGGCGGGGGAGCCGGGCAGCGGGGTGGTGTTCCGGGCCGGTCCCGGCGTCGGGACGGTCACCAAGGCCGGACTGCCGCTGGCCGTCGGCGAGCCGGCCGTCAACCCGGTGCCCCGGCAGATGATCCGGGACGCGGTCGCCGAGGTGGCGGCCGAGTTCGGCGGCGGCGGGGACGTCGTGGTGGAGGTCTCGGTGGACCACGGCGAGGAGATCGCCCGCTCCACCTGGAACCCGCGCCTGGGCATCCTCGGCGGGCTCTCGATCCTCGGCACGACCGGGATCGTCGTCCCCTACTCCTGCTCCGCCTGGATCGACTCCATCCGGCGCGGGGTGGACGTGGCCCGGGCCGCCGGGCGCACCCATGTCGCGGGCTGCACCGGTTCGACCTCGGAGAAGGTGGCCGCCACCGTGCACGGCCTGCCCGAGGACGCGCTGCTCGACATGGGCGACTTCGCCGGGGCGGTGCTCAAGTACCTGAAGCGCCACCCGGTGCCGCGGCTGACGGTCGCGGGCGGCTTCGCCAAGCTCTCCAAGCTGGCCGCCGGTCATCTGGACCTGCACTCGGCCCGCTCCCAGGTCGACCAGGGCTACCTGGCGGGCCTGGCCCGCACCGGCGGCGCCGGGCCCGAGCTGGTCGCGGCGGTCGCGGCCGCCAACACGGCCCTGGAGGCGGTCCAGCTCTGCCGCGCGGCCGGCGTTCCGCTCGGTGATCTCGTCGCCGAGGCGGCCCGGGCCACCGCGCTCGGGGTGCTGGTCGGCTCGCCGGTCGCGGTGGACGTCATCTGCATCGACCGGGCCGGCACGATCGTGGGCCGGGCGGAACCGCTCGGCCCACGAGGTCGCGGGGCGCCGGATCCGTAACAGGAGTGTGGCGGTGGTGTGCCGATGCCTCGTCAATCCGGAGCAGAAATGGACAAAGGTGATGCATTGCCCGCCCCCGACCCTGTTGCTATCTCAAGCATGAGATATGGTCTGGCGAGTGACAGGCGACTACCTCACCCGTATCGGCACCCTCATCCGCACCGCGCGTCAGCACCGTGGTTGGTCCCAGGCCCAGCTCGGCGAGGCCCTCGGCACCAGCCAGAGCGCGGTCAACCGCATCGAACAGGGCAAGCAGAACGTCAGTCTTGAGATGATCGCCCGCATCGGCGAAGCCCTCGACAGCGAGATCGTCTCCCTCGGCTACGCCGGCCCGATGCACCTTCGGGTCGCCGGCGGCACCCAGCTCTCCGGCGCGATCGACGTCCGCAGCAGCAAGAACGCCTGCGTCGCGATCCTCTGCGCCTCGCTGCTGACCACCGGCCGCACCACGATCCGCCAGGTCGCCCGGATCGAGGAGGTGTACCGGATCCTCGAAGTGCTCACCAGCATCGGCGTCAAGAGCCGCTGGACCAACGAGGGCCGCGACCTCGAACTCACCCCGCCCGCCGAGCTCGACCTCGCGGCGATGGACGTCGAGGCCGCCCGCCGCACCCGCAGCGTGCTGATGTTCCTCGGCCCGCTGATGCACCGCGCCGACCGCTTCGCCATCCCTTACGCGGGCGGCTGCGACCTCGGCACCCGCACCGTCCAGCCGCACCTGACCGCGCTGCGCCGCTTCGGCCTGGAGGTCGCCACCACCTCCGGCGCCTACCACGCCTCCGTCCAGCCCGGCGCGCCGATGGACCGGCCGATCGTGCTGACCGAGCGCGGCGACACCGTCACCGAGAACGCCCTGCTCGCCGCCGCCCGGCACGACGGCGTCAGCGTCATCCGCAACGCCTCCCCCAACTACATGGTCCAGGACCTCTGCTTCTTCCTGGAGCGGCTGGGCGTGAAGATCGAGGGCATCGGCACCACCACCCTCACCGTGCACGGCGTCCCCGAGATCACCCGCGACGTCGACTACACCCCGGCCGAGGACCCGGTGGAGGCGATGAGCCTGCTCGCCGCCGCGGTGGTCACCTCCTCCGAGCTGACGATCCGCCGGGTGCCGATCGAGTTCCTGGAGATCGAGCTCGCGGTGCTGGAGGGGATGGGCCTCGACTACGACCGCACCTCCGAGTACCGGGCCCACAACGGCTACACCCGGCTGGTCGACCTCACCGTGCGCCCCTCCAAGCTGACCGCGCCGGTCGACACCATCCACCCGATGCCGTTCCCCGGCATCAACATCGACAACGTGCCGTTCTTCGCCGCGATCGCCGCGGCCGCCAACGGCACCACGATGATCCACGACTGGGTGTACGACAACCGCGCCATCTACCTGACCGAACTCACCCGGCTCGGCGCGGACATCAAGCTGCTCGACCCGCACCGGGTGCTCGTCCAGGGCCCGACCCGCTGGCGCGCCGCCGAGATGGTCTGCCCGCCCGCGCTGCGCCCGGCCGTGGTGATCCTGCTCGCGATGCTCGCCGCGAAGGGCACCTCGGTGCTGCGCAACGTGTACGTCATCAACCGCGGCTACGAGGACCTCGCCGAGCGCCTCAACTCGATCGGCGCCCAGATCGAGACCTTCCGCGACATCTGACGGACCGCCCGCCGGCCGGCCTCACCCGTCGAGGCCGGCCAGCAGGCCGGCGACCTCCAGCCCGGCGGTGTCGTGGTCCTTCCGGTGGGTCCGCATCGGTTCTCCGTCGCTGCTCGTGGCCCGGCTACTCGCCGGTCGCGCCGTCCAGGTGCTCGCGCAGCAGGTCGGCGTGGCCGTTGTGGCGGGCGTACTCCTCGATCATGTGGGTGAGGATCCAGCGGAGCGAGAAGGCCTCCTCGCCGTGGTGTCCGAGGGAGTCCAACGACTCGGCGGCGGCGACCAGTTCCCGGGCGTGGTCGCACTCGCCGCGCCAGACGGCGAAGGCCTCCGCGGGGTCGGCCGTGTCGACGTCGAACTCGGCGAAGCTGCCGTCGGGGTGCTTCCAGAAGCCGGGCCTGGCCTCGTCGGCGAAGGTGTTGCGGAACCAGCCGCGCTCCACCTCGGCGAGGTGGCGGACCAGGCCGAGCAGCGAGAGCGCGGACGGCCGCAGGACGCGCGCGCGGAGCTGCTCGGTGCTCAGCCCGGCGCACTTCATCGCCAGCGTGTCCCGCTGGAAGTCCAGGAAGCTGACCAGGGTGGCGCGTTCGTCGGCGGTCTGTTCGGTCGGGGTGCGCTCTTCGGCTCTCATCGGCCCATCCTGGCAGGGCCGCCGCCGGCCGTCGCCCGGTTTACCGGGGAGCGAGACCGCGCGCCGCGAGCCAGTCCAGGGCGGCCGGCACCGATGCGGCGACCGGCACCCCGGCCGGCGGCGCCGGCCGCTCCACGACCACCACCGGCAGGCCGAGTTCGCGCGCCGCGGTGAGCTTGGGGGCGGTGGCGGCGCCGCCGCTGTCCTTGGTGACCACGACGTCGATCCGGTGCTCGCGCAGCAGGGCCCGCTCGCCGTCCAGGGTGAACGGGCCGCGGTCGAGCAGCACGTCGAGGGCGGCGGGCACCGGCGGCTCGGGCGGGTCGACCGAGCGGGCCAGGAAGCGCAGGCCGTCGAGGTGGGCGAAGGCGCCGATGCCCTGGCGGCCGGTGGTGAGGAAGACCCGCCGGCCCAGCCCGGGCAGCACGGCGGCGGCGGCGTCCAGCGACTCCACCGGATGCCAGCGGTCGCCGTCCACCGGCGACCAGCCGGGCCGGCGCAGCGCCAGCAGCGGGACGCCGGTGGCCGCGGCGGCCAGCGCGGCGTTGCGCGACATGACGGCCGCGAACGGGTGGGTGGCGTCGACCACCGCGTCCACCCGCTCCGCGCGCAGCCAGGCGGCGAGCCCGTCCGGTCCGCCGAAGCCGCCGATCCGGACCTCGCCCGCGGGCAGCCGCGGTGCGGCGACCCGCCCGGCGAGCGAGCTGGTGACCCTCGGCCCGGGGCCCTCCGGCGCCGGGTCGGAGGCCAGGGCGGCGGCGAGGGCCCGCGCCTCGGTCGTGCCGCCGAGGACGAGCAGGTGGGCCCTCACGCGCCGCAGGGCTCGTGCGGGCGCTCGCGGTCCGCCGAGTAGAGGTGACTGTCCCGGAACTGCTCGGCGGTCAGCGTGCGGCCGATCAGGATGACGGCGGTGCGCACCACGCCCGCCGCCTTCACCTGCTCGGCGATGCTGGCGACGGTGCCCCGCAGCACCAGCTCGTCCGGGCGGCTCGCCATCGCCACGACGGCGACCGGGCAGTCGGCGCCGTAGTGCGGCAGCACCTGCTCGACCACGTCGTCGATGTACCCGGCGGCGAGGTGCAGCACCAGCAGCGCGCCGCTGCGGCCGAGCGTGGCGAGGTCCTCGCCCTCGGGCATCGGGGTGGCCCGCTTGGCGATCCGGGTGAGGATGACGGTCTGGCCGACGGTCGGCACCGTCAGTTCGCGCTTGAGCGCGGCCGCCGCGGCGGCGAAGGCGGGCACGCCGGGCACGATCTCGTAGGGCACGCCGGCCGCGTCGAGCCGGCGCATCTGCTCGGCGACGGCGCTGAACACGGACGGGTCGCCGGAGTGCAGCCGGGCCACGTCCTGCCCGGCCTCGTGGGCGGCGACCAGCTCGGCGACGATCCGGTCCAGGTCGAGCTGGGCCGTGTCGACCAGCCGGGCACCGGCCGGGCACTCGTCCAGCAGCTCGCGCGGCACCAGGCTGCCGGCGTACAGGCAGACCTCGGCGCGGGCCAGGATGCGCGCACCGCGCAGGGTGATCAGGTCGGCGGCGCCCGGGCCGGCCCCGATGAAGTAGACGGTCACGAGCTCGCTCCTGGATCGGTCGAAGGTTTGACGGCGGACCACTGGGTGACCGGCATCGCCTGCCGCCAGCCGGTGAAGCCGCCCACGGGCACGGCGTGTGCCACGGCGAGGCGCAGCAGCTCGCCGCCGTGCCGCCGGTACCAGCTGGTCAGCAGGGCCTCGGACTCCAGCGTCACGGTGTTGGCGACCAGCCGGCCGCCCGGCGGCAGCGCCGCCCAGCAGGCGTCCAGCAGGCCGGGCGCGGTGAGGCCGCCGCCGATGAACACGGCGTCGGGGGCGGGCAGCCCGGCGAGCGCGTCCGGCGCCGCGCCGGCGACCACCCGCAGCCGGGGCACGCCCAGCGCGGCGGCGTTGCGGCCGATCCGCTCGGCCCGGACGGCGCTCCGCTCGACGGTCACCGCCCGGTTGTCCCGGTGGGCGCGCAGCCACTCGATCGCGATCGAGCCGGAGCCGCCGCCGACGTCCCAGAGCAGCTCGCCGGGGGCGGGCGCGAGGGTGGCCAGGGTCGCGGCGCGCACGTGCCGCTTGGTCAGCTGGCCGTCGCTCTCGTAGGCGTGGTCGGGCAGGCCGGGCACCAGCGAGGTCCGGGGGCCGTCCGCCAGCTCGACGGCGATGACGTTCAGCGGGTCGCCCGCGGGGTGCGGCCAGCCGTCGGCCGGGCCGTCCAGCCGCCGCTCGCCGGGGGAGCCGAGCTGTTCCAGCACGTGCAGCCGGGCGGTGCCGAAGCCGCGTGCGGTGAGCAGCGCGGCGACGGCGGCGGGCGTCCGGGCGTCGGCGCCGAGGACGAGCAGCCGGCGGCCGGCGTGCAGGGCGAGCGTCAGGGTGTCCAGGGGGCGGCCGACCAGGCTGACCACCTCGGTGCCCTCCAGCGGCCAGCCGAGCCGGGCGCAGGCGTAGGAGACGGAGGAGGGGTGCGGCAGGACGCGCAGCCGTTCGGCGCCGACGGTCTCGGCGAGGGTGCGGCCGATGCCGAAGAACATCGGGTCGCCGCTGGCGAGCACGGCCACCCGGCGGCCGGCGTGCTCGGCGAGCAGCCCGGGGACGGCCGGGCGCAGCGGGGACGGCCACGGCACCCGTTCGGCGGCCACCTCGGCGGCGGGGAGCAGGGCCAGCTGGCGCGGGCCGCCGATCACCACCTCGGCCGTCCGCAGCGCCGCCCGGGAGGTGGTGGCGAGGCCGGGCCAGCCGTCGGCGCCGATCCCGACGACGGTGATCGGCGGTGGCAGCTCGGGCACCGGGGGCTCCTCGTTCGGTCAGTGTCGTGCGGGTCTGCGGGTCTGCGGTCCGTGTTCCACAGCCGGTCGGTCGGCCTGCCGTCGGCGCCGCTCGGCCGACGAAGGCGTGGCCGGGGCAGCCTACCTGGCGGTACACGGCCACCACCCGGTCAGGGTGCACGCCCCGGTTGCCGCGGTCAGTGTCGTCCGGGGGCGGTTCAGCGCGCGACGGAGGGCACCGTGTCCGAGTCAGCGGTTCCGCACACCACCGACCACACCGGGACCCGGGTGCCGAGCGACGAGCACGCGCTCACGGCTGGCCGGATCGGATCCGGACCTCCAGCGGCAGGACCTCTGGGAGGCCGTCGAGGGCGGCGACCACCGTCCTGGACGCTGTACGTCCAGGCCATGCCGTTCGACGGAGCGCCCGCCTCCGGGGTGGGCAGGCCCTGAGCGGGCCGTCGGCGGGGGCGCGGGACGCTGCGGTGTCCCGCGCCCCCGCGTGCGATCCGGTCCCGAGCCAGGCCTGCCCCGTTCAGCGTTCGGTGCGGCGGGTCCAGTCCCCGGAGGGGATCAGCGCCGGGTGGACCCGCAGACGGGCGGCGACGGCGGGGCCGGCCAGGTAGACCCAGGCGTCCTCGGTGGACCCGGCCGCCGTCCGGACGGCCAGCCGCTCGCGCACGTACTCTCCCGTCCCGTCGGCCCGGCAGTCCTCCAGCCGGTCGAGCGCCGCGAGCGCGGCGGCGTACCCGCCGGGGCGCACGGTGATCAGCTCGCCGAGGATCCGCCGGCCCGGTGTGCCGTCCGGCACCACGTACGGGAAACCCGGGCCGTCGTGCAGCGCGGCGCCCTCCAGTACGGCCGGCCGGATGTCCGCGCAGCGCCCGGCGAGGTGCACGGCGTGGTTGCGGCCGCCGGTGCGGAGCGTGCCGTAGACGAAGAACGGCAGGGCGCCCGGCGGGCCGGCTGTCGGCCCGTCGGCTGTCGGCCCGTTGGCTGTCGGTGCGTCGGACAAGGGGCCTCCCGGTGCGTGCTCCCCCGGCCGGGGGAGCGCCCACCGTAGCGCCCGCGCCGCGCGCGCCCCCGGGGCGGCGGCGACCGTCTGGTGATACCCACTGGCGCGCGGGTGCGGTGATGCGCTGTCATGGCGGTTGACCGCCAGTACCGTCCTAGGGGGACACCCATGACAGCGCCCGTCTCACGCACGCCCGCCAAGGCCCCGGCCGGCAGACCCGCCGACGCCGTCCCCGGTCCGGCCGGCCTGGGAAAGGCGGTCTGGCTGGCGCTCGCCGTGGTGTACGTGGTGTGGGGCTCGACGTATCTGGCGATCCGGATCGCCCTGGAGACGATGCCCTCCTTCCTCTCCGCCGGGGCGCGCTTCCTCGTCGCCGGGCTGCTGCTGGGCGGCTTCGTGCTGTTCCGCGAGGGGCGGGCCGGGCTCCGGCTGGACCGGCGGCAGTTCGGCTCCTCCGCGCTGGTCGGCCTGTTGCTGCTGACCGGCGGCAACGGGCTGGTGGTGCTCGGCGAGAACTCCATCCCGTCGGGGTTGACGGCGCTGCTGGTGGCGGCCGTCCCGCTCTGGATGGTGCTGCTCACGGCGGCCACCGGTGACCGGCCCGAGCCCGTGGAACTGTCCGGGGTGCTGCTCGGGCTGGCCGGGCTCGCGGTGCTCTCCGCGCCCGCGATCGGCGGGGACATCGCACCGGCCGGCGTGATCGCGGTCATCTGCGCCACGCTGACCTGGGCGGCCGGCTCGTTCGCCGCCAAGCGGATCCCGATGCCGGGCAACGTCTTCGCGGGGAGCGCGTACCAGATGATCGTGGGCGGGCTGGGCAACGTGGTGATCGGACTGGCCCGAGGGGAGCGGCACGGGCTGGACGTCGGCGCCTTCTCCACCCGGTCCTGGCTGGCGCTCGGCTACCTGGTGGTGGTCGGTTCGCTGGTCGGCTTCACCGCCTACGCCTGGCTGCTGCAGTCCGCGCCGCTGACCCTCGTCGCCACGTACGCGTACGTGAACCCGGTGGTGGCCGTGCTGCTCGGCTCGCTGGTGCTGGCCGAACCGCTGACCGGCCCCACCCTGGTGGGTGGGGCGATCGTGCTGGTCGGTGTCTGTCTGGTGGTCAGCGTCAGCCGGCTGCCGGCGCGGGCGCCCCGGTCGCCTTCGCGTAGGTGAGGACGAGCACGCCGTTGGCCAGCACCCGGGTGTCGACCAGGGTGAAGGCGTTCGGCGAGAACCCGGCCCGGAAGAGCGGGGTGCCGGAGCCGACCGCGACGGGGTTGAGCTTGACGATCAACTCGTCGATCTCGGGCAGCAGTTGACCGGCGAGGTCGCCGCCGCCGCAGAGGTAGATGCCGAGGCCCTCCTCCTGCTTCAGCCGGCGCACCAGGTCGAGCGGCTCCTCCGCGGTGACCTCGACGGCCGGGTCCGGGCTGCTGGTGAGCGAGCGGGAGACCACGATCTGGCGCAGGTGGGCGTAGGGGCTGGAGAGGCCCGCGGCCAGGCCCGGCTCGTAGCTGGCGCGGCCCATCAGGACGGTGTCGAAGCGCTCGTTGGGCGCGTCCGCCAGGCCGAACGCGGCGCGGGCGGGGGTCGGCAGTGCGTCGCCCATCTCGCCGGTCAGGAAGGGGAGGGCCCCGGGGATGTAGGGGTCGAAGAACCCGAAATCGCCGTCCGGGGCGGCGATGTAGCCGTCGAGGGTGGCGGCGACGTAGTAGGTGAGCTTGCGCATTCACGTCCTTGGAGACCCGGTCGAAGGCCCTGCGCCCTCAACCACTCCGGCTATAGTACTCAGTCTGTAGTGGTTGTCCAGATGTTTCTGAAGGAGGATCAGGGCCGTGGTCCAGAACCCCGCTCGCCGTACCGCCCTCACCGACGCCGCGATCGACGTCCTCGCCCGCGAGGGCGCCCGGGGACTCACCTTCCGCGCGGTCGACGTACAGACGGGCGTCCCCGCCGGCACCGCGTCCAACTACTTCGCCAACCGCGACGACCTGCTCCACCAGACCGCCCGTCACATCCACCACCGGCTCACCCCGGACCCGGCCGTCATCGCCGAGCTGCTGCGGGCCCCGCGCGACCGCGCCCTGGTCACCGCCCTGATGCACGACCTGCTGGGCCGGATCACCGCCGAGCGGGCCGGGTACCTGGCGCTGCTCGAACTGCGGCTGGAGGCCACCCGTCGGCCGGGCCTGCGCGCCGAGCTCACCGGCACGATCCGCGAGCAACTGGAGGCGAACATCGCCTACCACGTGGGCGAGGGCCTCCCCGGCGACCGTGAGACGGTCGTCGTCCTCTACCTCGCGATGACCGGGCTGCTGGTCGAACACCTCACCCTTCCCGAGGTGCTGGGCGCCGACGGCCTCGCCGCGCTGGTCGGGACGATGGTCGAGCGGATCGTGCCGAGCGCCTAGCGGGAGCGGGCGGGCCGCCGCTCGGCGTCCCGTCGCTGCTCGCACTCCTGGCGACCTGCTGGCGACCTCCTGTCGACGCCAAGGGGTGGCGGCGGCGCCCCGCCGCCGCCCGCTCAGTCGGCGGGGCCGTCGGCCCAGGTGACGAGCAGGGCGCTGAGGGCGACCCCCGGCCCGAGGCCGAAGACCAGGCCGCGCGCACCGGTGGCCGGGGGCGTCCGGTGGGTCCGGGCCAGGACGGAGAAGACCGTCGCCCCGCCCAGGTTGCCCTCCTCGGCGAGCACCGCCTTGGAGTGCCGGAGGAAGTCCTCGTCCACGCCGAGCAGGGCACCGAGCCGGTCGAGGATCGCGGGGCCGCCCGGGTGCAGCACACCGAAGTCGAGCTCCCGGGCGTCGTTGCGGTCCAGCCAGTCGAGCAGGGCCGGCCCCAGGTCGGTGACCGAGCGGAGCGAGGCCCGGGTGGAGGCGAAGTGGTCGCCGCGGTCGTCGGTCAGCTTGCGGTACCGGTCGGTGGACCCCGGCACGGTGTACTCGAAGCGGTGGCCGAGGCGCAGCCCGGGCGTGCGCCGCTCGCCCGTGACGACGGCCGCGCCGACGAGGTCCCCCCAGAGCCCCTTGTAGATCTGGTCCTCGATCGACGTCCGGCTGTCCTGGTAGAGCGAGGAGAGCGACTCGCCCGCGACCACCAGGACGACGCCGCCCGGGTTTCCGGCCAGGTACTCCTGGGCCGCGATCAGGACGTGCGCGCCGCCCGCGCAGGCCAGCTGCGTCATCGGCCGGCGGCTGATGTCCGGGCGGAGCCCGAGCCGCTGCTGGAGCAGGATGTCCAGCCCCGGCACCCCGTCACCGGTGGCACTGCTGACGACGACGCAGTCGACGTCCGCGGTGCCCGCCCCCGCGTTCGCCAGCGCCTCGCGGGCGGCGCTCTCGGCGGCGGCCAGCAGGTCGGCCATGGTGGTGGTCTTGCGCTCGGCGGCGGTGCGGTCGGGCGAGGTGACGACCTCGTACGGCTGGAAGTACCGGCGG
This sequence comes from Kitasatospora sp. NPDC022856, assembly GCF_055561235.1. Taxonomy (NCBI): domain Bacteria; kingdom Bacillati; phylum Actinomycetota; class Actinomycetes; order Kitasatosporales; family Streptomycetaceae; genus Kitasatospora; species Kitasatospora sp. NPDC022856. Next base: position 186,020 of record NZ_JBVHHE010000011.1, read on the forward strand.
GTGCCGGGCAGGTTGCTCAGGGCCATCCGTACCGTCTGGGCCTGCCGGGGCGAGTAGCCGGGATTGCGGGCGAGGATGTCGTCGCGTATCCGTTCGGCGCGGACGAGGTGGGGGCCCGCGACCACGGCCGGTCGGCCGACGTACGCGGTGGTCGGGGTAGGCATGTCGCGGCGTCCTCGGAGCGTCCGTACCGCACCCGGGCGGATGCGGCAGTCGGCACCCGTGCGGTGGCCGTACGGAGCGCGTCGACACGCTGTGACGCACCGTGACGCTCGCGGGATCCCCCCACCGGATACTGACGTCCCCACGCTACCTGTCCCGCTCCGGGATTTCCGCCGGATGGTGGGCCTGATGGGGGTCGGGTGACCGTGGGTGCGCACGGTACGGCCCCGGGCGGAGCATCGCCGCGACTACGCAGAGTCGCTGTGGTGGGGCGGGTCTCGGTGCACGGGACGGTCGGGGGCCCCGTGCACCGGGCCGGCTCAGCCGGCGTTCCCCAGCGCGGCCTCGCAGAGCCGCTCCGCCAGTTCGCCGAAGGCGGCGCCCAGTTCCTCGTCCGCGATCCCGCTCGCGTAGGCCTGGAAGGCGAGCGCCGCCTGGGCCTGGACGGCCGGCGTGGCGTAGCCCGGGTCGATCGGGAACGGCTCGCCGGGCGGCCAGGGGAGCGGCCAGTGCCGCGGCCACGGCAGCCGCCGGTCCGGCGGGGTCGGGCACCAGTCGTCCCCCACCTCGGTGAGGATGCCGCCCGCGTCTGCGCCGGACAGCCGGGCGGTGATGGCCGCGTTGGCCACCGCGTTGACCGTCCCGGCGACGGCCAGCCGCAGCTCGGTGGCGCCGGGCGGAAGCGGCTGGGGGTTGAGCCCGGCCTGCCCGCCGCCGTGCGCGGCCAGGTGGACGTGGCGGGTGGGCCCCAGGACGGGCAGGTGCGGGCGGATGCCGTCCAGGGCCTCGGGGTGGAGCCGGCCCAACAGCTGGAGCAGGGTGGCGGATTGGCTGACGAGGGTCATCGGGAACCCCTTCCGGGGTGACGGGGGTCGCTGCCGGTAGCCGATCGTATGCGGATCGTGCCGCCAGGCGGCCGCCGACACACCCTCAGTGCGCGGCGGCGAGCAGCTCCCGGGTGTAGTCGGTGTGCGGGGCGGCGAACAGCCGGTCGCGGTCGGCCGATTCGACCAGCCGGCCGCCGTGCATCACCGCGACGCGGTCGCAGAAGTGCCGCACCACGGCGAGGTCGTGCGAGACGAAGAGGAAGGCGACGTCCAGGCGTTCGCGCAGCTCCATCAGCAGGTTGAGCACCTGGGCGCGGACCGAGACGTCCAGCGCGGAGACCGGTTCGTCGGCGATGATCAGGCGCGGTTCGGGGGCGAGTGCCCGGGCGATGCCGATCCGCTGGCGCTGGCCGCCGGAGAACTCGTGCGGATAGCGGTCCAGGTGGCCGGCCGCCAGCCCGACCTGCTCCAGCAACTCGGCGGACCGCTCGCGCCGTTCGGCGGGGCCGAGGGCGGTGTGCAGGCGCAGCGGCGTGTCCAGGGTCTGGGCGACGGTGCGGCGCGGGTTGAGCGAGGCGTACGGATCCTGGAAGACCAGCTGGACCTCGCGGGCGAGCCGGCGGCGCAGCGCCCGGTCGGGGGCGGTGACGTCGATCCCGTCGTAGCGCACCCGGCCGGCGGTCACCGGCTGCAGGCCGGCCAGCACGCGTGAGGTGGTGGACTTTCCGGAGCCGGACTCGCCGACCAGCCCGAGCGTCTCACCGGGCGCGATCCGCAGGCTCACGCCCTCCACCGCGCGGACGGGTTCGCCGCGCCGGCCGGCGGGGCGCCGCCGCCCGGGGAAGTGCACGGCGAGCTCCTCGACCTCCACCAGCGGGCGGTCGGGGGCGGCGCCCGCCCGTGGCGCGAAGGTGAAGGACGGCGACGGTTCGTCGACGGTGGCCAGCGGTGTGCCCGGCACGGTGTCCGCGGTCAGCGCCGCGCCCACCAGGGCCCGGGTGTAGGGCTGTCGCGGCGCCGCCAGCAGCTCGGCGGTCGGCGCGGACTCGACCTGCCGGCCGTCGCGCAGCACCAGTGTGCGGTCGGTCGTCCCGGCCACCACGCCGAGGTCGTGGCTGACCAGCAGCACCGCGGTGCCGTGCTCGCGCTGCAACTCGCCCAGCAGGTCGAGGACCTGCCGCTGGACGCGGGCGTCCAGCGCGGTGGTCGGCTCGTCGGCGATCAGCACGTCGGGGTCGTTCATCAGGGCCATGGCGATCATCACCCGCTGGCGCATGCCGCCCGAGAACCGGTGCGGGTGGTCGCCGGCCCGGGCGGCCGGGATGCCGACCCGGTCCAGCATGGCGACGGCCCGCCGCCGGGTCTCGGCACGCCCGGCGCCCGGGTGGTGCAGCCGGTACATCTCGGCCAGCTGCGCACCCACGCCGTGGAACGGGCTGAGCGAGGTGAGCGCGTCCTGGAAGACCAGGGCGACCCGGCCGCCGCGCACCTCGCGCAGCACGGACTCACCGGCGCCGACCAGCTCCCGGCCGGCGAGCCGGATCGAGCCGGTGACGGTGGTGGTGCGCGGGTCGTGCAGGCCGAGCACGGCCAGGCCGGTCGCGGACTTGCCGGAGCCGGACTCGCCGACCAGGCCGAGGACTTCACCCCGGGCGAGGTCGAAGGAGAGGCCGCGGACGGCGTGCACGGGAGCGCCGCCGCGCGGGTCGGCGAAGGCGACGGAGAGGTCGCGGACGCTCAGCACCGCTTCGGTGGAGGGGGTCATCGGTACTCCAGAGGGGTCAGCTGAGACGGATGCGGGGATCGAGCCAGGCCACCGCGAGGTCGGCCAGGGCGACGAACAGCACCACGAAGCAGGCGGCGAGCAGGACGGCGCCGACCACGGCCGGCAGGTCCTGCCCGGAGACGGCCTCGGCGGCGAAGGTGCCCACGCCGTTCAGCCCGAACACCGTCTCGGTGATCACCGCGCCGCCGAGCAGCGCGCCGGCCTCCAGCCCGAGCAGCTGCACCAGCGGACCGGCGGCGCCGCGCGAGGTGTACTTGAGGTGGGTGCGCACCCGGCCGAGGCCCTTGCCGCGCGCGGTGCGGACGTACTCCTCGTTCATCGTCTCCAGCAGCTGGGAGCGCGAGAGCCGGGCGAAGACGGCCGAGTTGACGAAGCCGAGGACGAGCCAGGGCAGCAGCATGCCGCCCGCCCAGGCGGCCGGGTCCTCGGCCGGCGGGGTGTAGGAGGGCAGCGGCAGCAGGCCGGTCGAGTAGACCAGCGCCCACTGGGCGACGTACCCGAGGAAGTAGATCTGCACGCTGGCGCCGACCAGGGTGAAGCCGGAGAGCAGCCGGTCCGTCCTGGTCCCGTGGCGCAGGGCGGAGACGAAGCCGGTGCCGAGCCCGAACAGCACCAGGACGGCGAGCGCGCCGGCGGTGAGCGAGAAGGTCACCGGCAGGTGGTCGACCAGGGCCTCGGTGACGGGCTGGTGGAGCCGGTAGGAGTAACCGAGGCAGGGTGCGTCGCAGTGGATGACCGAGCCGTCGACGTCCGCGATGTCCCGTCCGGCCACGACTCCGGCGAGGTAGTCGGTGTACTGGGTGAGCAGCGGCTGGTCCAGGCCCATGCTCTGGCGGACGGCCGCGACCTGGCCGGAGTCGCAGCGCGGGCCGCAGGCCGCGCGGGCCGGGTCGGCGGGGGCGGCGTAGAAGAGGGCGAAGGCGGCGGCGGAGACCGCGACCAGGACGGCGAGGGCCTGGAGGGTCCGCCGCAGGGCGAAGGAGAGCATGGCCGGTCCGGGGTCGAGGGGGGACGGGGTCGAGGGGCACGGGGTCGAGGGGCACGGCGGGGGCGGTCGGGGCCGGGCAGCCCGGCCCGTGGCGCGGGCCGGGCCCCCGGGGCGGTCGGGGCCGGGCGGGTCAGGACTTGAGGTAGAGCCAGGCCAGCCCGACCGAGCCGTAGATCGGGTGGACGAACGCCCCGCCGACGTTGCTGCCGCGCAGCTGGTTCACGGCCGGGTAGGCGAAGGGCAGCACCGGTACGTCCTTCATCACCGTCTGCTCCAGCGCGTACAGCTCCTTGGCCTTGGCGCGCGGCTCGCCGATCTGGTTGATCCGGTCGATCTCCTTGTCCACCTCGGCGTTGCGGTAGCGGGCGGAGTTGAGGTCGCCGTTGGCCCGGCCGTCGAAGGAGAACGGGACCAGCGTGGAGGGGGTCGGCCAGTCGACCGAGCTGGTCTCCTCGAACAGGTCGTACGGGGAGTCGGCGCGGTGCGCTTCGTCCAGCAGCGCCTTGGGGTCGACCGGCTTCGGCACGATGGTGATGCCGGCCTTGGCGAAGCCCTCCACCAGCACCTGGGCGACCCGCTGCCCGTTCGGGGTGGAGGCGTAGGCGTAGGTCAGCGCGGCCGGCGGCTGCTTGGCCCGGGCGAGCGCCTGCTTGGCGGCCTCCGGGTCGCCCTCCGGCTTGGCCGGGTACAGGTCGTACTTCTGCCAGTCGACCAGGGCGGGGGAGCTGAGCGTGGTGGCCAGCTCGCCGACCCGGGAGCCGCCCTGGACCTGGCGCGCCTGCTGGCGCGGGTAGGCCAGGTGCAGGGCCTTGCGGACCTCGACGTCCGGCACCCGCTCGTTGTTGATCACGAGCTGGGTGACGAAGGCGCCCTGGCGGCCGGAGACCACCAGCTCCTTGGCCTTCGGGTCGGTGTCCACGTTCTGGTAGAGCTCGGGGGAGAGCTGGGTCGCCACCGTGGTGGCGTCGGCGCCGCCGTCCCGGCCGGAGAGGATCTCCTGGTTGATGTTGAGCGCCTCCTTGCCGAAGGTGAAGACGAACCTCTCCGGGTACTGCGAGCGGATCGGGTCGGTCTCCGCCTTCCAGTGCGGATTGCGCTCCAGCACCAGCCGGGTGTTCTGGACGTGCTCGGCGATCCGGTACGGGCCGCTGGCGAACGGCAGCCGGTCGTAGTCCGTGCCGGTGTCCTTGTCCCTGCGCACCGGCGAGGAGGAGGACTGCGCGGCCATGTACGGCACGTCGGCCTGCGGCTGCGGGAAGTGCAGGACGAGGGTGCGGTCGTCCGGGGTCTCGATCGCGGCGAGGTCGCCGTCCTGCGGGCCGGCGTACTTCTTGCGCGCGTCGTCGTAGCTGGCCTCGCCGGTGAGCCACTGCGGCCAGTACGGCGGGCCGACCTCGTAGCCCTTGCCGAAGGAGCGCTCGATGCCGTACTTGACCTGCTGGGAGGTGATCGGCTGCCCGTCCTCCCAGGCCACGCCCTCCTTCAGCCGGTACGTCCAGGTGCGGCCGCCGTCGGCCGGGGTCCCGGTGTCGGTGGCGAGGTCGCCGACCAGCCTGGCCTTGCCGTCCACCACCTGGTACTGGGTCAGCTGGCGGCCCCAGAGCAGCGAGGTGTTGTACGCGGCGCCGGCGTAGACCTTCTGCGGGTCGAGGTGGCGGAAGTCGGTGGTGTTGTAGACGTTCACGGTGCCGCCCGGGCGGGCGCCGGGGACGGCGGGGGCCGGGCCGGCGCTCTCCTTCTCGGTGCCGAGCGCGGCGGTCAGCGGCGAGGACTCCCGGGCGGTGGCCCCGGCGCCGGTACCCGGGGTGGAGCCCGCGCCGGCCGAGCAGGAGGTCGCCAGCACCGCGGTGGCGACGACGGCGAGGGACGGTTTGATCCAGCGCATGGCGGAACTCTCCTTGCCCCGGAGACGGGGCGGTCGGGTGAAAAGGGAGGGGGAGGGAGGGAGGAGGGGAAGGCGGCGCTCAGCGCGCGGCGCGCGGGTCGAGCGCGTCCCGGACGGCGTCGCCGAGCAGGTTGAAGGCGAGCACGAAGAGCAGCAGTGCCACGCCGGGGAAGAACATGTAGGTGGGGTCGGCCTGGAAGACCTCGGAGCCCCGCGCGATCATCCGGCCCCAGTCCGGGACGGGCTCGTTGATGCCCACGCCGAGGAAGGACAGCACCGCCTCGGAGGCGACGAACGTCGGCACCGCCATCGTGGCGTGCACCAGGAGCTGCGCCCGGACATTCGGCAGGAGTTCGCGGAACACGATATGGAATCCGCTCGCCCCGAGCGCCCGGGCGGACTGCACGAAATCCCTTTCCCGAAGTGACCGGACGGCGGCCCGGAGGGAAAGCGCGAGCGGAATCCAGCCGAACGCGGAGAAGACCAGGATCAGCACCAGGAACTGCATCCACTCGGGTTCGGCGGTGTCCGGGTCGACCAGCCGGGACTGGATGACGGGGCTGAGCGCGAGCAGCAGGAGCAGGGTCGGAAAGGCCAGCAGCACGTTGGAGAGGAAACCGAAGAGCCGGTCCGTGATCCCGCCGAGGTAGCCCACCGCGACGCCGGCCAGCACCCCGAGCGTGGTGGTGACGGCGGCCGAGGCGAAGGCGATCAGCAGTGAGGTGCGGATGCCGTAGAGCAGCTGGGTGAGGACGTCGCGGCCGAGCCCGGGCTCCAGGCCGAACCAGAAGTCGGCCGAGATGCCGCCGTTCGGCGCCATCGGCAGTCCGCCGTCGCTGAGCAGGCCGGGAGTGTTCTGGCCGTAGTGCTCGACCGGGTTCCTGCCGTAGAGGGCGGCGATCAGCGGGGCGGCGAGCGCGAGCAGCAGGAAGACCACGACGACCGCGAGCGCGGTGGCCGCGACCGGCTCGCGGCGGATCCGGCGCAGCAGGCCCTGCGGGGCCCGCGCGGCGGCGGGCGCCGTCCCGGCGGACGGCTCTGCGACTGTCTCGACCACTGCCATGAGAGGCGTACTCCCCGAATTCTCCGCCGCCCCGTGGGTGAGGGTGCGCTGGTGTGCGTGTGACGGCCGGCCTGTGGGGGTTTCCCGGCGGCCTGCCGAACGCCATCAGATCGGACTCCGCCGGATTTCCGCAAATCATTCCCGGCGGAGTTCGGGTGCAATGTTTCGGGAATTGTGACGGCTTCATTCCGCCGCAATACTGTCGTTGCAGAAGAACGGTCATACCAGGGCAAAGGAGGCGGCCTGTCCCGCATTCTGAGATCTCCGCCACAGCGGCCGGGGCATTGGTACGATCCCGGTGAGCCGCGACTGGCGCGCACGGATGGAACCGACCATCGGGAAGCGGCTCCGTGCACCCGCACGCCAAGTTGCCGAGCGCCTGGGCCGTCCGTACTCGTCCACCCGTCACGAGGAGACCGCCTTGGCCACCCCCGTCAGCCCTGCCGCGCCCGACGCCGCCGCACCGCACACCGCCGCGAGTGCCACCGCCAACACCGCCTTCCGCAGTGCCCTCGACGTCGTCCGCGAGGTGGAGCCGAGGATCGCCGCCGCCATCGGCCGGGAGATCGACGACCAGCGCGCCTCGCTCAAGCTGATCGCCAGCGAGAACTACGCCTCCCCGGCCGTCCTGCTCGCCATGGGCAACTGGCTCAGCGACAAGTACGCCGAGGGCACCGCCGGCCGCCGCTTCTACGCCGGCTGCCGCAACGTCGACACGGTCGAGACGATCGCCGCCGAGCACGCCCGCGCGCTCTTCGGCGCGGACCACGCCTACGTCCAGCCGCACTCCGGCATCGACGCCAACCTGACCGCCTTCTGGGCCGTCCTCTCCCAGCGCGTCGAGAGCCCCGCCCTGGAGCGCGCCGGGGTCCGCAACGTCAACGACCTCACCGAGCAGGACTGGGCCGAGCTGCGCCACGAGCTGGGCAACCAGCGGATGCTCGGCATGTCCCTGGACACCGGCGGCCACCTCACGCACGGCTTCCGGCCGAACATCTCCGGCAAGATGTTCGAGCAGCGCAGCTACGGCACCGACCCGGTCACCGGCCTGATCGACTACGACGCGCTGCGGGCCACCGCCCGCGAGTTCCGCCCGCTGATCCTGGTGGCCGGCTACTCCGCCTACCCGCGACTCGTGAACTTCCGCGTCATGCGCGAGATCGCCGACGAGGTCGGCGCGACCCTGATGGTCGACATGGCGCACTTCGCCGGCCTGGTCGCGGGCAAGGTGCTCACCGGCGACCACGATCCCGTCCCGCACGCCCACATCGTCACCACCACCACCCACAAGTCGCTGCGCGGTCCGCGCGGCGGCATGGTGCTCTGCACCGCCGAGCTGGCCGAGCACGTCGACCGCGGCTGCCCGCTGGTCCTCGGCGGCCCGCTCTCGCACGTGATGGCCGCCAAGGCGGTCGCCTTCGCCGAGGCCCTCCGCCCCGAGTTCCGCACGTACGCCCGCGGCGTCGTCGACAACGCGCGGGCCCTCGCCGAGGGCCTGCTGCGCCGGGGCGGCACGCTGGTCACCGGCGGCACGGACAACCACCTGGTGCTCGCCGACGTCTCCGGCTACGGCCTGACCGGCCGGCAGGCCGAGGCGGCGCTGCTGGACTCCGGCATCGTCACCAACCGCAACTCCGTCCCGCAGGACCGCAACGGCGCCTGGTACACCTCCGGCGTCCGGCTCGGCACCCCCGCGCTGACCACCCGGGGCCTGGGCACCGCCGAGATGGACGAGATCGCCGCCCTGATCGACACCGTCCTGCGCGCCACCGCTCCCGTCGCGACCTCCGCCGGCGCGCCGTCCAAGGCCCAGTACACCCTGGACGACGCGGTCCGCGAGGGCGTCGCCAAGCGCGCCGCCGACCTGCTGGCGGGCTTCCCCCTCTACCCGGGCGTCGACCTGGTCTGAGACCCGCGCGGCCCGGCCCCCGCGGGGACCGGGCCGCGTGCCGGCGTGCTCAGTACTGCAGCGACTTGAGCTGCAGGAACTCCTCCAGGCCGGGGCGGCCCAGCTCGCGGCCGAGGCCCGAGTTCTTGTAGCCGCCGAACGGGGCGAGCGGGTTGAAGCGGCCGCCGTTGAGGTCGACCTGGCCGGTGTCGAGGCGGCGGGCGAAGGCGGCGGCGGTGTCGGTGTCCGCCGCCCAGACGCCGCCGGCCAGGCCGTACTGGGTGCCGTTGGCGAGTTCGGCGGCGTGGTCCTCGTCGCGGTAGGCGAGGACGGCCAGCACCGGGCCGAAGACCTCCTCCTGGGCGACCGTCATGTCATTGGTGACGTCGGCGAGGACGGTCGGCCGGACGTAGAAGCCGGTGTCCAGACCGGCCGGGGCGTCCGCCCCGCCGACGACCAGCCGGGCGCCCTCGGCGAGCGCGCCGGTGATGTAGCCGCGCACCCGCTCACGCTGCCGGGCGCTGACCACCGGGCCGATCCGGGTCCGCGGATCGGCCGGATCGCCCGGGAGGTACTTGGCGGCGGCCTTCGCGGCGAGTCCGACCGCCTCCTCGTACTGGTCCTGGTGCACCAGCAGCCTGGTCCAGGCGCTGCACGTCTGACCGGAGTTGGCGAACACGTTGGCGACGTTGACGTTGACCGCCCGGGCCAGGTCGGCGCCGGGCAGCACCACGTTGGCCGACTTCCCGCCCAGCTCCAGCGCGACCCGCTTGATGCCCCGCCCGGCGGTCTCGGCGACGGTCCGGCCCACGGCGGTGGAGCCGGTGAACGAGACCACGTCCACCTCCGGGTGCCCGACCAGGGCCGCGCCCGCCACCGGGCCGGTGCCGGTGACCAGGTTGAACACCCCGGCGGGGAAGCCCGCTTCGTGGACCAGCCGCGCGAACAGCCGGGCGACCAGCGGGGCGTCCTCGGCGGGCTTGAGCACCACCGGGCAGCCGGCCGCCAGGGCCGGCACGACCTTGGCCACGATCTGGTGCAGCGGGTAGTTCCACGGGGTGATCGCCGCGACCACCCCGGCCGGCTCGGCGAGCACCACCGAGTTCCCGATCCGCTCCTCGAAGGGGTACTCGGCGAGCAGCGCGAGGTAGGAACCGGCCACGGCCAGCGGCAGGCCGGCGTGCACGGCGGTCGCGAAGCCGACCGGCGCGCCCAGCTCCGCGACCACCGTGTCGGCTATCTCCTCCTGGCACCCGGCCAGGCCGTCCCGCAGCCGGGTGAGCAGCGCCAGCCGCTCCTCGCGGGAGGTGGCGGCCCAACTCCGGGCCGCCCGGCGGGCGGCGGCCACGGCAGCGGCGACGTCGGCCGTGCCGCCGGCGGGGACGGTGGCGAGCACCTGTTCGGTCGCCGGGTTCAGTACCGTGATCGACCCGGCGTCCAGCGAGGGCCGCCATTCGCCGTCGATGTACTGGTCGCCGTACTGGGTGCCCTGCTCCGCGTCCTGCTGCACCGGGTGGTCCTCTCATCGGATCGTCCGCCCGAGGAGCCGCGCGGGGCCGCCGCTGGGGGCCGCCGGAGGTCGCTCGGAGGTCGCTCGGGGGTCGCTCGGGGGTCGCTGGCCAAAGGGCCAGTCAAGGCCGCCCGGGCAGCCCGGCGCAAGAGCCGGACCCCCTACTGCCCGGCCTCCTACCTCTCCGGCCCCTACCGCCCCGGGGATGGTGACAAAACGGGCACGCGAGCGGCAGTATGGACGAACCGGTCCTCCCGGGCCGCCGTCCCGCCGAGTGCTCACAAACGCGCACCGGACGAAAACGTCCGTGCGACATCTCCTCAACTCCGGACAGCGGACGGTAGATTGCGGCGCACTCCGGTGTGCGTCACTACCGTGGGCAGCGGGTTCGAACGGCGTCCGCCCACGCCGGTCCGCAGGCTGCTCCGGAAGGCCGGGCGGTGACGTCCGTCGCCGGCCCGCGTACCCGTGCGGCGGGCGGGTCCGCGCCGGAGGTCGTTCCCAGTGGTCGTCCGCACCGTGTGAGGAGCAACTTCGTGACCGACGCCGCGCTGAGCGCCGAGCAGTACCGGCCCACCGAGCCGGGCCGGCTCGATGACGTCCCCGGCTGGTTCTGGGACCACGACCGCCACCTCTTCGAGTGGTTCCTCGACCGCCAGGAGAAGGCGGGCGTCACCGGGGACCTGCTGGAGATGGGCGCCTACCTGGGGCGCAGCGCGATCGTGATCGGCGACCACCGGCAGCCCACCGAGACCTTCACGGTCTGCGACCTCTTCGACTCGGACGCCCCGGACGACGAGAACGCCGCCGAGATGTCCATGTCCTACCGGAAGTCGCTCACCCGGAAGGCGTTCGAGTCCAACTACCTGTCCTTCCACGACGCACTGCCGGAGATCATCCAGGCGCCCACCTCGGCACTGGCCGACGGCCGCCTCCCGGCCGGCGCGTTCCGCTTCGTCCACATCGACGCCTCGCACCTCTACGAGCACGTGGTGGACGACCTCCGGGTGGCCCGGGCGGCGCTCCAGCCGGAGGGCGTGGTGGTCCTGGACGACTACCGCTCCGCGCACACCCCGGGCGTCGCCGCCGCCACCTGGGAGGCGGTGTTCAACGGGGGCCTCACCCCGATCGTGCTGAGCGAGAGCAAGTTCTACGGCACCTGGGGCGATCCGGAGCCCGCCCGGCGCGCCCTGCTGGACCGGACCGGGCTGGCCGAGGGCGTCCAGCTCGCCGTCGAGCACCTGAACGGCCAGCGGGTGGTCCGGGTCGGCGGCAGCTCCCACGGCATCGCCCCGTTCCGCCCCTCGCGCCACCACGACCGGCTGGCCGCCGAGGCCGCCCGCCGGGAGGCGGAACGGGCGGAGGCGGAGGCCCTGCGCGCCCGGCAGGAGGCCGACGTCGACCTCGCCGTCCGCCGCGCCCGCGCCGCCGAACGCCGCCGCCCCGCCAACGTCGCCAAACGCGTCGCGGGCGACCTCCTCCCCCCGGTCCTCACCGCCGCCATCCGCCGCGCCCGCCGCGGCTGACCACCCCGGCGCACGCGTCCGCACCACGCCGAAGGGGCGTGCCGGCGGGTCGGCACGCCCCTTCGGCGTGGTGCGGCGGGTCGGTCAGACCCGGGAGGCCTCGCCGGTCTGGCGGGGCAGGGTGGCCGCGGGGCCGGCGGCATCGGCGGCGGCCGTCTCGGCCAGTTCCCGCTTGACGGCGGCCAGCGAGGGGTTGGCCCAGGCGCTGGCCACGCCCCAGCGGTAGAAGGCGAGCCCGATCAGGGCGACGATCAGCAGGTCCCAGCCCTCGGGGAGGTAGCCCCGGCCGCCGAAGTCGGCGCTGCCGGCCCAGGAGACGGCGGCCATCACGAACAGGTAGGCGATCATCCAGGCGCCGGCCTTGAGGTGCGGCTTGAGCTCGGCCCACGGCTTGCGCAGCTCGTACCAGGCCCAGATCGGCAGGCCGGCGGCCATCAGCAGGATGACCTTGCCGGTCAGCGGCCAGCGGGCCCAGTAGAGCACCAGCGAGCCGAAGACCATCGCCACCGGGGCGATCACCGGCATCGCGCGCAGCCGGACCGGTCGCGGCAGCTCGGGGGCGAGGCGGCGCAGCGCCATCACCGCGACCGGGCCGGTGACGTACGAGATCACGGTGGCGACCGAGACGATCTCGGCGAGCGAGCCCCAGCCGCGGAAGACCGCCAGGAAGAGGAAGGCGATCAGCAGGTTGAGCAGCAGGGCCGGGCGCGGGATGCCGGTCCTGGGGTCGACCCGGCCGAAGATCCTGGGCAGGTGGCCGTTCTCCTGCACGCCGTGGATCATGCGCGAGGTGGTGGCGGCGTAGATCATGCCGGTGCCGCTGGGGGAGACGAAGGCGTCCGCGTACAGCAGCAGCGCGAGCCAGTTGAGGCCCCAGGCGATCGACAGGTCGGCCAGCGGCGAGGTGTAGCCGAGCCCGCTCCAGCCGTTGCTCAGGTCCGCCGTCGGGACGGCGCCGAGGAAGGCCACCTGCAGCGCGACGTAGATCACCAGGGCGATCAGGATCGAGCCGATCACGGCCTTGGGCAGCGACTTACCGGGGTCGCGGGCCTCGCCGGCCAGGTTCAGCGGGGACTGGAACCCGTTGAAGGCCCAGACGATGCCGGAGACGGCGACCGCCGTGAACACCGCGCTCCAGCCGTTCGGCGCGAAGCCGCCGTGGTCCGTGAAGTGGGCGGTGTCGAAGTGCGCCAGCAGCAGGGCGCCCGCGGTCAGCGTCGGCACGACCACCTTGAACACGGTGATCGCGGTGTTGGTCTTGGCGAACAGCGTGATCGCGAACCAGTTCAGCGCGAAGTAGCCGACCAGCAGCACGCTCGCCACGGCGACCCCGCTGACCGAGAGCTCCTCGCCGTCGAACAGGCCCTTCGCCCAGCCGAAGTGCCAGGAGCTCATGTACTGCACCGAGGCGGTGGCCTCGCCGGGGATCACCGAGACGATGGCGATCCAGTTGGCCCAGGCCGCCAGGTACCCGGCGAGCGAGCCGTGCGAGTACTGCCCGTACCGCACCATCCCGCCGGCCTTGGGGAACATCGACCCGAGCTCGCTGTAGGTCAGCGCGATGGTGAGTGCGACCGCGGCGCCGATCACCCAGGCGACGATCGAGGCCGGTCCGGCGAGCCGGGCGGCCCGCTCGGCACCGAAGAGCCAGCCGGAGCCGATGATCGAGCCGAGGCCCACGGCGGTGAGGCTGATGGTGCCGAGCGAACGGCGGTAGTGCTGATGGGAAGCCGTCGTCGACTCAGGCGCGCTCAACGTATCGGTCCTCTGTCTCCTGGGGTTCCGGACAAACGCACAGCAGACTATGGTGCGAAATGGGACGAAAACCTCAGATTAAGCTCAGATCATCCGATTGTTGCCATCTCGTGTCCGACGATCGGACACGTACGGACCCCCGGCAGCCTTGATCCGCAGTGCCCCTGAGTGCCCCTGAGTGCCCCTGTGCCCCGGTGCACCCCGCGGCGCCCGTGCCGCCCCATTTCCGCAGAGCCACCGGTGCAGGCTCCCGTCGACCCGTCCGGGCAAAAAGAAATTCCCCGCAGGAACTCTTTGGAGTTCCTGCGGGGAATTGTTCTGGTGTCCGAGGGGGGACTTGAACCCCCACGCCCGATAAAGGGCACTAGCACCTCAAGCTAGCGCGTCTGCCATTCCGCCACCCGGACAGGGTGTGTGCTTCGGGGACTTTCTGCTCGCCCCCTCGGCGACAGAGAGAACATTACCAGGGTTCTGGAGTGCTTCTCACCTGCGTTTCCCCGGGTGGGGACCACCGGGGTGGCGGGGATGGGTCGCAGGACTGAGCGAAGCGGTGGTTCAGGGGCGGGAAGCGGTCGGACTGTGACCGGTGGGCGGTCGGGAACGGGCGGGAGTGGTCCGACACGGGCAAGTTGTCGACGGTGCGGCCGTGCCGGGGGCGGCTCTCCTAGCCTCTGTGGACCGAGGGCGCCATGAGCGGAACGCCTGATTCCCGGGGTCGCGGACGAAGGGCGGCTGGACGTGGAGCAGATCAGCGGGGCGGCGGAGGCCGAGCCCAGACGTGTGGCGTCCGGATGCCCGGCATCCGGACGCGCCGGGAGCGGGCCGGCCGAAGGGGTGTGGCGGTTCCCTGTGCCGGCGGTGGAGGCCTCGGTGCCGCGGACCAGGCACGCGGTGCGGGACCGGCTGCTGGCCCAGGGGATGGCGGGGGTGCGCTACCAGGAGCTGGTGGACGACCTGCTGCTGATCGTCTCGGAGCTGGTGGGCAACGCCGTGACGCACGCCGCCGAGCTGTCGCCGGAGGTGACCACCGAACTCGTGGTCGGAGCGGGCTGGGTCCGGGTGTCGGTCGAGGACGGCGACCCGTACCGGCCGAAGGCCCTGGAGAGCGACGCCGGGCGGACCGGCGGGCGGGGGCTGCTGCTGGTGAAGAGCGTCACCCTGCAGGCGGGCGGGGTCTGCGACGTGGAGCGGACGGGGGAGGGCGGCAAAGTGGTCTGGGCCTCGCTGCCCATCCCCCGGGAGGACGCGCGGTAGCGGGTGGTCCTACCAGTCCCGGCCGGCGATCTCGCGGATGCCGGGCAGCGCGGCCTCGAAGACGGTCCGGAACCACACCGAGAACGGCCGCTCCTCCTGGAGCTCGCGCAACTCCTGCGCGGACACGAAGGCGAAGTCGTCCACCTCGTCCGGGTCGGGCACGACGTCGGCGGTGACCAGGCCGACGAACAGGTGGTTCCACTCCCGCTCGATCAGGCCGGAGGCCTCGTCCGGCAGGTCGTACCGGACGGTGCCGGCCTCGCAGAGGAGCGCGGGGGCGACGCCCAGCTCCTCGGCGGTGCGCCGGGCCGCGGCGACGAACGGCGGCTCGTCGGGGTACGGGTGGCCGCAGCAGGTGTTCGACCAGACGCCGGGGGAGTGGTACTTGCCGAGGGCCCGGCGCTGGAGCAGGAGCCGTCCCTGGCGGTCGAAGAGGAACACCGAGAACGCCCGGTGCAGCCGGCCCGGCTGCTGGTGGGCCCAGTGCTTCTCGGCGGTGCCGATCGTGACGCCCTCGTCGTCGACGAGCTCCAGCAGGATCTCGGTGCCGGCGGGCGCTCCGGCCGCGGCTCGGGGGTCGGCCGTCACGTCGGTCTCCACGTCGAGACCGGTGTCGATCTCCGAGGTGAAGTGCGTCGGGCTGGTCGGCGGACTCTGGGGCATGAGGCCTCTTTCGGGGGCAATGGGAGCACCGGTGGCGTCGTGCCCCAGTCTGCCGTACGGGTGGCGGTCCGCAGGCGTCCCACACACAACAGGGCGGATCATGACCGTTCCCGCACCATTCCCGGTATCGGAATGGGCGACGGATTAGCAGAGGCGTTCGGAACGCGTTCGGCGCCCGTTCGATTCCGACGGCGTGCGGACGGTGAACGGACACCTCGACGGCACCCCTCCTTCACCGCCGCCGGACCCGGTGTCCGCCCGGGCCACCGGCCGCGTTCGGGCTGGTCGCCACGGTCGCCTACCATCACTGATGACACGGTGCCCGCATCCTCGCCGGCATCGGCGCGCCACCCCGACGGCCTGCGGCGGCGCACGGTCCGGCGGCTTGCGGCAGCGCACAGCCCGCCGGGCGGCTGCGGCGTTCGGCCCGACGGATCAGCACAGCACGACGGATCAGGAGACCCCGCATGATCGGCCTCGTTCTGGCAGCCGGCGCCGGCCGCCGGCTGCGCCCGTACACCGACACCCTGCCGAAGGCGCTGGTGCCGGTCGACGGGGAGCGGACCGTCCTGGACCTCACCCTCGGCAACTTCGCCGAGGTCGGCCTGCGCGAGGCGGCGATCGTCGTCGGCTACCGCAAGGAGGCGGTCCAGGACCGCAAGGCGGCCCTGGAGCAGAAGTACGGCGTGAAGCTCACCCTGGTCGAGAACGACAAGGCCGAGGAGTGGAACAACGCCTACTCCCTCTGGTGCGCGCGCGAGCTCTTCGGCGAGGGCCTGCTGCTGGCCAACGGGGACACCGTGCACCCGGCCTCCGTCCAGCGGACCATGCTGGAGGGCAACCGGCGCCTCACCGAGGAGGGCCGCGCCCCCGGCATCCTGCTCGCCCTCGACACGGTGAAGAAGCTCGCCGACGAGGAGATGAAGGTCGTCGTCGACCCGGCCACCGGCATGCGGCGCATCACCAAGCTGATGGAGCCGGCCGAGGCGACCGGCGAGTACATCGGCCTCACCGTGATCAACCCGTCGGCCGCCGCCGACCTCACCGACGCGCTGCGCGCCACCTACGAGCGCGACCCGCAGCTGTACTACGAGGACGGCTACCAGGAGATGGTCGACCGCGGTCTGCGGATCGACGTGCAGCCGATCGGCGAGGTCTCCTGGGTCGAGGTCGACAACCACGACGACCTGGCCAAGGCGCGGGAGATCGCGTGCCAGTACTGACGCGGCTGGTGCCGTCGCCGGTCTTCGTGGAGATCCGCTCGGGGGCGCTCGACGCCCTCGGGGGGATCCTCGCCGACCAGCGGCTCTCCACCTCGGGCCGGATCGCGGTGGCGATCAGCAACGGCTCCGGGGCGGTGCTGCGCGAGCGGCTGGAGCCGGCCCTGCCGGGCGCCGACTGGTACAACGTCGACGACGGCAGCCTCGACAGCGCGGTGCGCCTGGCGGACGCGATGCGCGGCGGCCACTACGACGCGATCGTCGGCCTGGGCGGCGGCAAGATCATCGATGCCGCCAAGTACGCCGCCGCGCGGGTCGGTCTGCCGGTGGTCGCGGTGGCCACCAACCTCGCGCACGACGGCATCTGCTCTCCCGTCTCCACCCTCGACAACGACGCCGGCCGGGGGTCCTACGGCGTGCCCGGCCCGATCGGCATCGTGGTCGACCTCGACGTGATCCGGCAGGCTCCGCCGCGCTTCGTGGCGGCCGGCATCGGCGACGTCGTCTCCAACATCTCCGCCTGCGCGGACTGGGAGCTGTCCCAGGCCGAGACCGGCGAGCCGGTGGACGGACTGGCCGTGGCGATGGCCCGTTCGGCGGGCGAGAACCTGCTGCGGCACCCAGGAAACCTTCAGGATCAGGACCTCCTGACAGCGCTCGCGGAAGCCCTGGTACTGTCCGGCATCGCGATGAACATCGCCGGCAGCACCCGGCCCTCGTCGGGGGCCTGCCACGAGATCTCGCATGCCCTGGACGTGCTGTATCCCAAGCGATCCGCCCAGCACGGCGAACAGGTCGGCCTCGGGGCCGCCTTCGCCAGCTTCCTGCGGGGCGAGCGCGAGCTGACCGGTCTGATCGTGGAGCGCCTGTCGCGCCACGGCCTGCCGGTGACCGCAGCTCAGATCGGCTTCACCGAGGCGGAGTTCACCGAGGCGGTGCACTACGCTCCGAACACCCGCCCGGGCCGCTTCACCATTCTTGAGCACCTCGACCTCTCCCCCTCAGCGATCAGGGACGCGTACGCCGACTATGTCCAAGCCGTCAACAGCTGACCCCGCCACGAAGGGCTCGCCCCCGGCCCCGGTGGATCTGACCCGCCGCCCCTCCGTCGAGGAGCTGCGCGCGGTGATCCACCCGGAGGGCATGCTCCAGCGCCGCAGCGCGGAGCACTGGGCGGGCCGCCTCTACATGCGGCGGATCTCGCTGCGGATCACCCGCGCGCTCTCCACCGTGACGGCGATCACGCCCAACGGTCTGACCTACCTGATGATGCTCACCGGCATCCTGGCCGGTGCCGCGCTGATCGTCCCGGGCCTCACCGGCGCGGTCCTCGGCGCCCTGCTCATCCAGGTCTACCTGCTGCTGGACTGCGTGGACGGCGAGGTCGCCCGCTGGCGCCGGCAGACCTCGCTCACCGGCGTCTACCTGGACCGGGTCGGCCACTACATGTCCGAGGCGGCCCTCCTGACCGGTCTCGGCCTGCGCGGCTGCGACCTCTTCCACCGGAGCGGCACCGCCTCGCACTGGGAGTGGGCCTTCCTCGGCACGCTCGCCGCGCTCGGCGCCATCCTGATCAAGTCCGAAACGGACCTGGTGGACGTGGCCCGGGCCCGCAGCGGCCTCACGGCGGTCGAGGACAGCGCCTCGGTGCCGCGTTCCTCCGGCGTGGCCAGGGCCCGCCGGGCGGCCTCCTTCCTCAAGTTCCACCGGCTGGTGGGCGCGGTCGAGGCCTCGCTGCTCATCCTCGCCGCGGGCGTCGCGGACGCCGTGCACGGCGGGCTGCTCTTCACCCGGCTCGCGGTGGTCGTGCTGGCCGCGATCGCGATGCTGCAGACCGTGCTGCACCTGCTGAGCATCGTCCTCTCCAGCAGGCTCCGGTGAGCGCCGTGACGGAGCACCTCCCGGCCGCCGCCGACACCTTCCGGCTCGGCGCGGTCATCATCACCATGGGCAACCGCCCGGCCGAGCTGAACGCGCTGATCGAGTCGGTCCGCGCCCAGGAGGGCCCGACCGTCGAACTGGCCGTGGTCGCCAACGGCGCCCCGCTGCCGCCGCTGCCGCCGGGCGTGCGCAGCGTCGAGCTGCCGGAGAACCTCGGCATCCCGGGCGGCCGCAACGTCGGCATCGAGCTGTTCGGCAAGGACGGCCGGGAGGTCGACGCCGTCCTCTTCCTGGACGACGACGGCCGGCTCCCGGGCACCGACTCGGCCCGGCTGCTGCGCGAGGCCTTCAGCGCCGACCCGGAGCTGGGGATCGTCAGCTTCCGGATCGCCGACCCCGACACCGGCGTCACCCAGCGCCGGCACGTCCCCCGGCTGCGCGCCAGCGACCCGCTGCGCTCCTCCCGGGTGACCACCTTCCTGGGCGGCGCGAGCGCCGTGCGCTGCACGGTGTTCGAACAGGCCGGCCAGCTGCCCGCCGAGTTCTTCTACGCGCACGAGGAGACCGACCTCGCCTGGCGCGCGCTGGACGCCGGCTGGGCCATCGACTACCGGGCGGACGTGGTGCTCCACCACCCGACCACCTCGCCCGCCCGGCACGCCACGTACTTCCACAACGTGGCCCGCAACAGGGTGTGGCTCGCGAGACGGAACCTTCCGGCCCTGTTCGTGCCTCTCTATCTGGGAACCTGGTTCCTGCTGACCCTGGCCCGCCGCCCCTCCCCGGAGGCGCTCAAGGCCTGGTGGGGCGGGTTCCGGGCGGGCTGGCGCGAACCCTGCGGTACGCGGCGGCCCATGCGATGGCGTACCGTTTGGCGACTGACCAGGCTGGGCCGACCGCCGGTCATCTGATCGTACGGTCGGGCGGCCCCGCGATGATTTGAACCGTACGGTTCAGTCGTCGTACGGTCGTCCGATCGCAGCGGCCGGTGACCACGCACCGGCCGGACTCCCCCGTGATCCGAGTGGATCCCCCTCGGCGAAAGGCCGGCGGACCCCCGTCGACCGGCCTCCCCGACGATCCCGCGCGAAGGACGAATGTGTCGACAGTGAGTGAACCCGTCAGCCTCTCAGCCCCGAGGGGGGCGGACGCGGGCCTGACCCCCAAGCAGCTTGCGGACAAGTACGGTCTCGCGGTCAGCGGCAGACGACCCGGCCTCGTCGCCTACACCAAGCAGCTGTGGGCCCGCCGGCACTTCATCTGGGCCTTCGCCACCGCCCGCCTGGTGGCCCAGTACACCGACGCCAAGCTCGGCCAGCTCTGGCAGGTCGTGACCCCGCTGCTGAACTGCGCGGTGTTCTACCTGGTCTTCGGTGTGATCCTGCGCAGCAAGGACGGGTTCCCGGACGGCACGTACACCGCGTGGCTCTGCATCGGTGTCTTCGTCTTCCAGTTCACCCAGAACGCGGTGCAGTCCGGCACCCGGGCGATCTCCGACAACCTCGGCCTGATCCGGGCCCTGCACTTCCCGCGTGCCTCGCTGCCGATCGCCTTCACGGTGATCCAGCTCCAGCAGCTGCTGATCTCGATGGTGGTGCTGGTCGGCGTGGTGCTGGCCAGCGGCATCGAGCCCGGCCGGACCTGGCTCGCGGTGGCCCCGGCGCTCGTCCTGCAGTCGATGTTCAACACCGGGGTGGCCCTGGTGATGGCGCGGATCGGTTCCAAGACCAGTGACATCTCCCAGCTGATCCCGTTCGCGATGCGCGCCTGGATGTTCCTCTCCGGCGTGATGTTCAGCATCCAGGACAAGATCAACAGCTGGCCGGAGTTCTGGCAGAAGGTGATGCAGCTGAACCCGGCCTCGGTCTACATGGACCTGGTCCGGCACGCGTTCGCGCCGGTCATCTACAACAAGCACGTCCCCCAGCACCAGGTGCTCCCGCCGCACCAGTGGGCGTACGGCATCGCCTGGGCGGTCGGGATGTTCGTGATCGGATACGTCTTCTTCTGGAAGGCCGAGGAGGAGTACGGCCGTGGCTGACACCGACCTGCGAAAGGGCCTGACCGTGCAGGACCGCGACGTCGCACGCGAGCCCACCGTCGTCGTCGACGACGTGCACATCGTCTACCGGGTGCACGGCGCCGGCTCCGGCAAGGGCAGCGCCACCTCCGCGATCAGCCGGATCATCAGCCGCAAGCGCTCCGCGGGCGTGCGCGAGGTGCACGCGGTGCGCGGGATCAGCTTCACCGCGTACAAGGGCGAGGCGATCGGCCTGATCGGTTCCAACGGCTCCGGCAAGTCGACCATGCTGGCCGCCATCGCGGGCCTGCTGCCGACCGAGAAGGGCGGCATCTACACCAACGGCCAGCCCTCGCTGCTGGGCGTCAACGCGGCGCTGATGAACGAGCTCACCGGCGAGCGCAACGTCGTCCTCGGTTGCCTGGCGATGGGGATGACCCCGGCCCAGGTGCGGGAGCGCTACCAGGACATCGTCGAGTTCTCGGGCATCAACGACAAGGGCGACTTCATCTCCCTGCCGATGCGCACCTACTCCTCCGGCATGGGCGCCCGCCTGCGGTTCTCCATCGCCGCGGCGAAGACCCACGACGTGCTGCTGATCGACGAGGCGCTGGCCACCGGCGACCAGGCGTTCCAGCAGCGCAGCAAGAAGCGGATCGACGAGCTGCGCGGCTCGGCCGGTACGGTCTTCCTGGTCAGCCACGACAACAGCTCGATCCGCGAGGTCTGCGAGCGGACCATCTGGATCGAGGCCGGCGAGCTGGTGATGGACGGCCCGACCGAGGAGGTCGTGAGCCGCTACGAGCGCGGCGACCGGCCGTAGGACCGCAGGGCCCCGCACGGAGGGCCGGTGACCGGGGCAGCCCGGCCGCCGGCCCTCCGTCGTTCCCCGACCCGCCCGACCCCGGGTGGAACCCCGCCGTCCCCCGGGTGGCCCGCCGCTGCCCGGGTGAGCGCCCCGCGCGCCGGGTGGGGCGCCCTTTTCCGGCGCGGGCGGTGGTGTCACGCTGTAAGGCGCGGGGGTGGTGTGTCGCAGGTGACCCCCGATATCGGACGCGTGTCCGACTCGGGCCGGTCGTACCGAGCGGTGTAGAACGGGGGAGTGACAGCAGTGTCGGCTTCGGCCCAGCCCAGTAGTGAGTCCCGGCCCGGCGACGGGACGGCGGACGGTCCAGCGGGAGTGACCCTGGACAAGGCGAGCGCGGAGAACTTCCCGGTCGCCCCGTTCTTCCTGCCCGCCGCCTGGCGCGACGACCTGATGGCCGTCTACGGCTTCGCCCGGCTGGTGGACGACGCCGGCGACGGCGACCTCGCCGACCCGGCCGGCGCCGCCCGGCTGCTCGGGGTGGCCGGGCGGCCCCCCGTCACCACCCCTTCGGCCCAGCCCGCCCCGCCGGGTCCGGACGAGGTCGCCTTCCGGCTCGCACTGCTCGACGGGCTGGAGCGGGACCTCGACCGGGTCTTCGAGACCGCCCTGCGCCCCGCGGCCGCCGAGGCGCCCCGCCACCCGCTGATGCGCGCGCTCGTCCCGCTGGTGGACCGGCACGCGCTGACCCCGGAGCCGTTCCGCCGTCTGATCGAGGCCAACCGGGTGGACCAGACCACCGCCCGCTACGCCACCTACCGGGACCTGGTCGGCTACTGCACGCTCTCCGCCGACCCGGTGGGCCGGCTGGTGCTGGCCATCGCGGGCGTCTCCACGCCCGAGCGGATCGAGCTCTCCGACGCCGTCTGCAGCGGCCTCCAGGTGGTCGAGCACCTCCAGGACGTCGCCGAGGACCTCGCCCGCGGCCGGATCTACCTCCCGGCCGAGGACCTGGCCCGCTTCGGCGTCACCGAGGCCGACCTCGCCGCCCCGTCCGCCGGCGGCGCGGTGCGTGAGCTGGTCGCCTTCGAGGTCGGACGGGCCCGCACCCTGCTGGACCGCGGCGCGCCGTTGGTAGGTACGGTTCGGGGGAGGCTTCGACTGCTCCTGGCGGGATTCACCGCCGGCGGGTACGCGGCCCTGGCCGCCATCGAGGGCGCCGGGTACGACGTGCTCGCGCAGCAGACGAAGCCCGACAAGCGCCGCCTCGCAGCGAAGGCGGCGGCCATCTTCGCGAAGGGAAGGTGAACGCCCGAGTGGCGGCATCACCACTGGCGTCGGCGCAGGTCATGGCGGCGTACCGGTACTGCGAGGCAGTCACCGGACTGCAGGCCCGCAACTTCAGCTACGGCATCCGCCTGCTGCCGGAGCCGAAGCGGCTGGCCATGTCGGCCCTGTACGCCCTGGCGCGGCGGGTCGACGACATCGGCGACGGCGAGCTCCCCGCGGACCGCAAGGCCGAGGCACTGCTGCGCACGCGCGAGCTGCTGGACGAGATCCGCGCGGGGTCGGTGTCGGAGGACGACACCGACCCGATCAAGGTCGCCCTGGCGGACACCGCCCGGCGCTTCCCGATCCCGCTCGGCGGCTTCGACGAGCTGATCGACGGCGTCGAGATGGACCTCAAGGGCGCCGAGTACCAGACGTACGAGGAGCTCAAGGTCTACTGCCGCTGCGTCGCCGGCGCGATCGGCCGGATCTCGCTCGGCGTGTACGGCTGCGACGACCCCGAGCGCGGGGCCCGGTACGCCGACACGCTGGGCCTGGCGCTCCAGCTCACCAACATCCTGCGCGACCTGCGCGAGGACGCCCTCAACGGCCGCACCTACCTGCCCGCCGAGGACCTCGTCCGGTTCGGCTGCGAGCGGGGCTTCGCGCTGCCCAGGCCGCCGGCCGGCGCCGACTTCACCGGTCTGGTCGCCTTCGAGGCCGCCCGGGCCCAGGCCGCCTTCGAGGAGGGCCTGCGGCTGCTGCCGATGCTCGACCGCCGCAGCCGCGCCTGCACCGCGGCGATGGCCGGGATCTACCACCGGCTGCTCGGCCGGATCGCGGCCGACCCGGAGTCGGTGCTGCGCGGCCGGGTCTCGCTGCCGGGCTGGGAGAAGGCGTACGTGGCGCTTTCCGGGCTCGCCGGGGGGCGTTCTTGATTCTCGCCGCACTTCTGTCACGCTGTGTCAGCGGGGAATCACTTATGGGTAGAGCCGTGTTGACCACCGTGTTGGGCACGACCGTGTTGACCACGAGCGCCCCGGACCGGACCGGGTCGGGCGCCGGATGCGAGGGGGAGGGCCGATGACCGGGCGAGCCGATGCCGCGCGCCCGGCCGCCGTCGTGGTCGGCGGCGGCCTGGCGGGCATCACCACCGCGCTCCGGCTGGCCGAGGCCGACCACCGGGTCACCCTCGTCGAGGGCCGTCCCCGACTGGGCGGCCTGGCCTTCTCGTTCCAGCGCGGCGAGCTGACCGTCGACAACGGCCAGCACGTCTACCTGCGCTGCTGCACCGCCTACCGGGGCCTGCTGGACCGGCTCGGCGCGAGCCGGCTGGTCCACCTCCAGGACCGGCTGGACGTCCCGGTGCTCGGCGTGTCCGGGCCCGCGGCCGCGCCGGTGCGCACGCTCGGCCGGCTCCGCCGGGCGGGCCTGCCCGTCCCGCTGCACCTGGCCGCCAGCCTGGCCACCTACCCGCACCTGGCGCCCGCCGACCGGGCCCGGGTGGTCCGCGGCGCGATCGCGCTCCAGGGCCTCGACCTCGCCGATCCGGCGCTGGACGCGGTCTCGTTCGGTGACTGGCTGCGCCGCAACGGGCAGAACGAGCGCACCATCGCCGCGCTCTGGGACCTGGTCGGCGTGGCCACCCTGAACGCCCGGGCCGACCAGGTGTCGCTGGCGCTGGCCGCGATGGTCTTCAAGACCGGCCTGCTCTCCGATCCGGGCGCCTCCGACATCGGCATGGCAGCCGTCCCGCTCGGCGTGATCCACCACGACCGGGCGCTCGCCGAGCTGGAGCGCGCCGGTGTGAAGGTACTGCTGCGAGCCCGGGCGACCGAGCTCAAGCCGTCCGCCCCGCAGCACGCCGTCCGGCTGGAGAGCGGCGAGCTGCTCATGGCCGACACGGTGGTGCTGGCCGGCGCCCAGGACACCGCTGCCGCCCTGCTGCCGCCCGACGCCGTCGACGCCCAGCAGCGGCTGGCCGGCTTCGGCACCGCGCCGATCCTCAACGTGCACGTGGTCTACGACCGCAAGGTGCTGCGGCGCCCGTTCTTCGCCGCGCTCGGCTCGCCGGTGCAGTGGGTCTTCGACCGCACCGCGCACTCCGGGCTGGCCGCCACCGAGCTGGGCCGGGCCCACCCCGGGGCCCAGTACCTGGCGCTCTCCCAGTCCGCCGTCCAGGACGAGATCGACCTGCCGGTGGCCGAGCTGCGCCGCCGCTACCTGCCCGAGCTGGCCCGGCTGCTCCCCGCCGCCGGCGGGGCCGAGGTGCTGGACTTCTTCGTCACCCGCGAGCGCACCGCCACCTTCGACCCGGCCCCGGGCACGGCCGCCGTCCGCCCGACGGCCCGCACGCACGTCCCCGGCCTGCTGCTGGCCGGCGCGTGGACGGCCACCGGGTGGCCCGCGACCATGGAGGGCGCCGTCCGCAGCGGCCACGCCGCGGCCGACGCGGCGCTCGCCGGCGCCGGTACCCGGCTCCCGGTGGACCGCGGCGACGGGAGGTGGCCCCGGTGACCCAGGGCCCCGCCGCCGGTCCCGGCGACCCCGCGAGATCCGGCCGCCGCACCGCCGGCCGCACCGGTCTCATCGACATCGCAAGCGCCCGGCCGTCCCGCGCGGCCCGGCACCACCAGGGAGAGGGAACGCACGTGGAGTCACGCACCGGCACTGCCGTCGGAGGCACGGCGCACGCCGAACCGGTCTCGGTGCCGGAGCTGCTCGCCCGCAGCCGCACGCTCTGCACCCCGCCGTTGCGGGCCGCCGTCGCCCGTTTGGCCGCACCGATGGACACCGTCGGGGCCTACCACTTCGGCTGGATCGACCGGGACGGCACGCCGGCCGCGGGGGACGGCGGCAAGGCCGTGCGCCCCGCCCTGGCGCTGCTCTCGGCCCAGGCCGTCGGCGCCCCGGCGGAGGCCGGTGTGCCCGGTGGGGTGGCCGTTGAACTGGTGCACAACTTCTCCCTGCTCCATGATGATCTGATGGACGGTGACGAGACCAGACGGCACCGGGCCACCGCCTGGACGGTCTTCGGACCGGCCCAGGCGATCCTGGTGGGCGACGCCCTGGCGACGCTCGGTACCGAGGTGCTGCTCGACGCGGCCACCGCCGGTGGCACGAGCCCCACCGACGCCGCGCGCGCCGTCCGGCTCCTCACCACCGCCACCCGTCGGCTCATCGACGGCCAGGCCATGGACGTCGCCTTCGAACAGCGGGACAGCGTCACCGTCGCCGAGTGCCTGGAGATGGAGGGTGGCAAGACCGCCGCCCTGCTCGCCGCCGCCTCCGCGATCGGCGCCGTCCTGGCCGGCGCCGACGACCGGGTCTCGGACGCCCTCCAGCGCTACGGCCACCACCTCGGACTGGCCTTCCAGGCGGTGGACGACCTGCTCGGCATCTGGGGCGCCACCGAGGTCACCGGAAAGCCGCACTGGGGGGACCTCCGCCAGCGCAAGAAGTCCCTGCCGGTGGCCGCGGCCCTCGCCGAGGGCGGCTCGGCCTCGCGCCGGCTCGCCGAACAGCTGGCCGACCCCTCGGGGCGCGGCGAGGAGAGCGAGCCCGAGCTCGCCGCCCGCGCCGCGCTGATCGAGGAGGCCGGCGGCCGCGCCTGGACCCAGGAGGAGGCCCGCCGCCAGCACACGACTGCCCTCGCCGCTCTGGACGAGGTGCCCATGCCCGATGTGGTGCGCGAGCACTTCGTCGCACTCGCCGAATTCGTGGTGGTACGAGAGAGGTGACGTTACGTTGACAGCAACCGCGGACGGCCGGCTCGACCCTGAGTACGATTCCGAGCCGGTCGCGGTGGGCGACCGCCCCCCGGCGCTGCTGAGCGCCGGGCGGTCGGCCGACCGGCCCGACCAGGAGCAGGACGGTCCGCTCTCGGCCGAGGAGGCACTGGCGCGCGCCACCACCCACCTGCTCTCGCTGCAGAGCTCCGAGGGCTGGTGGAAGGGCGACCTGGAGACCAACGTCACCATGGACGCCGAGGATTTACTGCTCCGGCAGTTCCTCGGGATCCGGACGGAGGAGCAGACCAAGGCCACCGCCGAGTGGATCCGCTCCCAGCAACGGGAGGACGGCACCTGGTCCACCTTCCACGGCGGACCGGCGGAGCTCTCCACCACGGTCGAGGCCTACGTCGCGCTCAAGCTCGCCGGTGACGATCCCGACGCCCCGCACATGCTCGCCGCCGCCCGCTACGTCCGGTCCGCCGGCGGCATCGCGGCCGCCCGGGTCTTCACCCGGATCTGGCTGGCCCTCTTCGGCTGGTGGCCCTGGGCGCGGCTGCCCGAGATGCCACCGGAGATCATCTTCCTGCCCAAGTGGCTCCCGCTGAACATCTACGCCTTCGGATGCTGGGCCCGGCAGACCATCGTGCCGCTCACCATCGTCTCGGCGCACCGCCCGGTGCGCCCCGCGCCGTTCCCGCTGACCGAGTTGCACACCGACCCGGAGCACCCCTTCCCCGAGCGCCCGCTCGCCCCCGCCACCACCTGGGACGGCGTCTTCGAACGCCTGGACAAGGTGCTGCACGCCTACCACCGCCGGGCGCTGCGCCCACTGCGCCGGCTCGCCCTCTCGCAGGCCTGCCGCTGGATCGTCGAGCGGCAGGAGGCGGACGGCTGCTGGGGCGGGATCCAGCCGCCCGCCGTCTACTCGCTGATCGCCCTGCACCTGGAGGGCTACGAACTCGACCATCCGGTGATGCAGGCCGGGCTCTCCTCCTTCGACCGCTTCACCGTGCACACCGCGGACGGCCGGCGCTGGCTGGAGGCCTGCCAGTCCCCGGTCTGGGACACCTGCCTGGCCACCATCGCGCTGGCCGACGCCGGGCTGCCGGCCGATCACCCCGCGCTGGTCTCGGCCGTCGACTGGATGCTCGCCGAGGAGATCACCCGGCGCGGCGACTGGTCCGTCCAGCGGCCCTCGCTCGCCCCCGGCGGCTGGGCGTTCGAATTCGAGAACGACACCTACCCCGACATCGACGACACCGCCGAGGTGGTGCTCGCCCTGCGTCGGGTGGCCCACCCCGATCCCGCCAAGGTGACCGGCGCGGTCGACCGCGGGGTCGGCTGGAACCTCGGCATGCAGTCCAAGAACGGCGCCTGGGGCGCCTTCGACGTCGACAACACCAGCACCCTGCCCAACAAGCTGCCGTTCTGCGACTTCGGCGAGGTGGTCGACCCGCCGTCCGCCGACGTCACCGCCCACGTGGTGGAGATGCTCGCCGAGGTCGGCAAGGGCAAGGACCCCCGCACCCGCCGGGGCGTGGAGTGGCTGCTGCGCAACCAGGAGGCCGACGGCTCCTGGTTCGGCCGCTGGGGCACCAACTACATCTACGGCACCGGCTCGGTGCTGCCCGCCCTGGTCGCGGCCGGCGTCCCGGACGAGCACCCGGCGATCCGCCGCGCCGTCCGCTGGCTGGAGGACCGGCAGAACACCGACGGCGGCTGGGGCGAGGACATGCGCTCCTACGAGGACCCGGCCCGCTGGGCCGGGCGCGGCGACTCCACCGCCTCGCAGACCGCGTGGGCGCTGATGGCGCTGCTCGCGGCCGGCGAGGGCCCGGACGGCCGGGCCAACCCGGCGGTCGTGCGCGGGGTCGACTGGCTGGCCCGCACCCAGCTGCCCGAGGGCACCTGGGACGAGCCGCAGTTCACCGGGACGGGCTTCCCGTGGGACTTCTCCATCAACTACCACCTCTACCGGCTGGTCTTCCCGGTCACCGCGCTCGGCCGGTACCTGCACGGCACTCCCGCCACCGGCCGGGACAGCGTCCCCGGCGCCAAGGGCGCCCCGGCCGGCGGCAGCCCGGTGATCGGGGCGGCCCGGTGAAGCCCGCTCCGCTGCTGGTGCTCTGCGCACTCGGCCCCGAGGTCTGGGCCCTGCGTGGAGGGGACTGGCGCGGCGCCGCCGGCGGGCCGCCGGTACTGGTCCGCACCGGTGTCGGTCGCCGCCGGGCCGCCCACACGGTCAGACGGCTGCTCACCTCGGCGCCCGGCGGCTACGGCGCCGTCGTGGTGGCCGGATTCGGCGCGGCCGTCGCGCCGGGAATAACACCCGGTGACGTGATCGTTGCGGACGGCGTGCGCGATGCCGAGGGGAACCTCTTCGCGGTCGACTCCGGGCCCGAGCTCAGCCGGGCGCTGAAGACGCGTGGGCTGACGGTCCACACCGGCGTGCACCACACCGCCGACCACGTGGTGCGCGGTCTGGAGCGGCGCGCCCTGCACCTGCAGGGCGCACTCGCCGTCGACATGGAGGCCGCGGCGGTCCTCGCCGCCCTCCAGGAGATCCGCCCGGCCCTGCCCGCCGCCGTCCTGCGGGTGGTGGTCGACACCCCCGAGCGCGAGCTGCTGCGCCCGGGCACCCTGCCGGCCGGCGTCCGCGCCTGGCGGACGCTGCGCGCCACCGTGCCCGCGCTGGTCGACTGGCACCAGCAGAACCGGCCGCGGCAGGCAGGCCCGCGGTCCGCAAGCCTCAACCACCCCACACCCTCGACGCTCCCTCAGGAGGCGAGCTAGCCATGGCCATGCCGTTGCGCCAAACCGTGCGGGTCGGCACCTACCTCATGCAGCAGAAGCTCAAGCGGCGGGACAAGTTCCCACTGATCGTCGAGCTGGAGCCGCTCTTCGCCTGCAACCTCGCCTGTGAGGGGTGCGGCAAGATCCAGCACCCGGCGGGTGTGCTGAAGCAGCGGATGCCGGTCGCCCAGGCGGTCGGCGCGGTGCTGGAGTCGGGCGCCCCGATGGTCTCGATCGCCGGCGGCGAGCCGCTGATGCACCCGCAGATCGACGAGATCGTCCGCCAGCTGGTGGCGCGCCGCAAGTACGTCTTCCTCTGCACCAACGCGCTGCTGCTGCGCAAGAAGCTGGACAAGTTCACCCCCTCGCCGTACTTCACCTTCACCGTGCACATCGACGGGCTGCGCGAGCGGCACGACGCCTCGGTGGCCAAGGAGGGGACCTTCGACGAGGCGGTGGAGGCGATCAAGGAGGCCAAGCGGCGCGGCTTCCGGGTCACCACCAACAGCACCTTCTTCAACACCGACACCCCGCAGACCATCATCGACGTACTGGACTACCTCAACGACGACCTCAAGGTCGACGAGATGATGATCTCCCCGGCGTTCGCCTACGAGAAGGCGCCCGACCAGGAGCACTTCCTCGGCGTGGAGCAGACCAGGGAGCTCTTCCGCAAGACCTTCTCCGGCGGCAACCGGCGCCGCTGGCGGCTCAACCACAGCCCGCTCTTCCTGGACTTCCTGGAGGGCAAGGTCGATTTCGAGTGCACCGCCTGGGGCATCCCCAACTACTCGCTCTTCGGCTGGCAACGCCCCTGCTACCTGATGGCCGACGGGTACGTGCCCACCTACCGCGAACTGATCGAGAAGACCGACTGGTCGAAGTACGGCCGCGGCAAGGACGCCCGCTGCGCCAACTGCATGGCGCACTGCGGCTACGAGCCGACCGCCGTCCTCGCCACCATGGGCTCGCTCAAGGAGTCGCTGCGCGCGCTCACGGAGACCGTCGGCGCCAACCGCGGTCACTGACCGCGCCCCGCCCGGCACGGGGTCGCCCCCGTGCCGGGCGGTCCTGCCACAGGGGGGCACCACAGCACTGCTCCGAGTCGTGAGGTGAACACATGCCACTGCTCTCCGGCGTCACGTCCCCGGCCGACCTCAGAAAGATCCCGGCCGCCGACCTCCCACTCCTCGCCGACGAGATCCGCGCCTTCCTGATCGATGCCGTCACCCGGACCGGAGGCCACCTCGGCCCGAACCTCGGGGTCGTGGAGCTGACCATCGCGCTGCACCGGGTGTTCGACTCGCCCTACGACCGGATCGTCTGGGACACCGGCCATCAGAGCTACGTCCACAAACTGCTCACCGGGCGGCAGGACTTCTCGAAACTGCGTTCCAGGGGCGGCCTGTCCGGCTATCCCTCGCGCGCGGAGTCCGAGCACGACCTGGTCGAGAACTCGCACGCCTCCACCGCCCTCTCCTACGCCGACGGCCTCGCCAAGGCCGCCCAGTTGCTCGGCCAGCACGACCGGCAGACCGTCGCGGTGATCGGTGACGGCGCGCTCACCGGCGGGCTCGCCTGGGAGGCGCTCAACAACATCGCCGAGGCGCGGGACCGCCCGCTGGTGATCGTCGTCAACGACAACGAGCGCTCCTACGCCAGGACCATCGGCGGCCTCGCCCACCACCTCGCCACGCTGCGCACCACCCAGGGGTACGAGCGCTTCCTCGCCCTCGGCAAGGAAGCGCTGCAGCGCACCCCGCTGGTCGGGCAGCCGATCTTCGACGCGCTGCACGGCGCCAAGAAGGGGTTCAAGGACGCCTTCGCCCCGCAGGGCATGTTCGAGGACCTCGGGCTCAAGTACCTCGGCCCGATCGACGGCCACGACCTGGGCGCCGTCGAGCAGGCGCTGCGCCAGGCTCGCGGCTTCGGCGGCCCGGTCATCGTCCACTGCCTGACCGTGAAGGGCCGCGGCTACGGTCCGGCCGAGCAGGACGAGGCGGACCGCTTCCACGCCGTCAACCCGATCGACCCGTACACCTGCCTGCCCATCGCGCCCAGTGCGGGGGTCTCCTGGACGTCGGTGTTCGGCGAGGAGATGCTCGCGCTGGGCGCCGAGCGGCCGGACGTGGTCGCGATCACCGCCGCGATGCTCCAGCCGGTCGGGCTGGCCAAGTTCGCCAAGGCCCACCCGGAGCGGACCTTCGACGTGGGGATCGCCGAGCAGCACGCCGTGACCAGTGCGGCGGGGCTGGCCACCGGCGGGCTGCACCCGGTGGTCGCGGTCTACGCGACCTTCCTCAACCGGGCCTTCGACCAGGTCCTGATGGACGTCGCCCTGCACCGGCTGGGCGTGACCTTCGTCCTCGACCGCTCCGGGGTGACCGGGCCGGACGGCGCCTCGCACAACGGCATGTGGGACATGTCGATCCTCCAGGTCGTCCCCGGCCTGCGGCTGGCGGCCCCGCGCGACGCCGACCAGCTGCGGGCCCAGCTGCGCGAGGCGGTGGAGGTGACGGACGCGCCGACGGTGGTCCGCTTCCCCAAGGGGAACATCGGGCCGGCCGTCCCGGCCGTGGAGCGGATCGGCGGCGTCGACGTGCTGCTGCGGACCGGAGAGCTGCCGGAGATCCTGCTGGTCGCGGTGGGCACCATGGCGGGCGCCGGGCTGGACGCGGCGCGCCTGCTGCTGGCCGAGGGGTTCACCGCGACGGTGGTCGACCCGCGCTGGGTCAAGCCGGTCGACCCGGCCCTGCCCGCGCTGGCCGCCGCGCACCGGCTGGTCGTCACGGTCGAGGACAACGGCCGGACCGGCGGCGTCGGCGCGGCGGTCGCCCAGGCGCTGCGGGACGCCGACGTGGACGTCCCGGTGCGGGTGCTCGGCCTGCCGCAGGAGTTCCTCGGCCACGCCGCCCGGGGCGAGATCCTGGAGGAGACCGGGCTGACCGGCACCGGGGTCGCCGCGCAGACCGCGGCCTTCGCCAAGAACCTGCTACCGACCCGAGGAGCGAACCAGCGCCATGCAGGCTGACCCCGGCAACGAAGCCCGCTTCGACCTCGCCGCCCTGCTCGCCGAGCGCGGGGGCGAACGGTACGAGCTGCACAGCCGCCACCTGAATCCGCAGCTGCCGCGGATGCTGCACACCATCGGCTTCGACAAGTACTACGAGCGCGCCGAGGGCCCGTACTTCTACGACGCCGAGGGCAACGAGTACCTCGACATGCTCGCCGGGTTCGGCATCTTCGCGCTCGGCCGGCACCACCCGGTGGTGCGCGGCGCCGTCCAGCAGGTGATGGACCTCGACCTGCCGGACCTGGTCCGGTTCGACTGCTCGCCGCTGCCCGGCCTGCTCGCGGAGCGGCTGCTCTCGTACACGCCGGGGCTGGATCGGGTCTTCTTCGGCAACAGCGGCACCGAGGCGGTCGAGACGGCGCTGAAGTTCGCCCGCTACGCCACCGGGCGCCGGCGCGTGCTCTACGCCGACCACGCCTTCCACGGGCTGACCACCGGTTCGCTCTCGGTCAACGGCGAGAGCGGGTTCCGCAAGGGCTTCGATCCGCTGCTGCCGGACACCGCGATCCCGCTCGGCGACCTCGGGGCACTGGCCAAGGAGCTGAAGAAGGGCGACGTCGCGGCCCTGATCGTGGAGCCGATCCAGGGCAAGGGCGTGCTGGCCCCGCCACCCGGCTGGCTGCGGGCGGCACAGGAACTCCTGCACGAGCACAAGGCGCTGCTGATCTGCGACGAGGTGCAGACCGGCATCGGCCGGACCGGGGAGTTCTTCGCCTACCAGCACGAGGAGGGCGTGCTGCCCGACCTGGTCTGCGCGGCCAAGGCGCTCTCCGGCGGCTACGTCCCGGTCGGGGCGACGCTCGGCAAGGGCTGGATCTTCGAGAAGGTCTACTCCTCGATGGACCGGGTGCTGGTGCACTCGGCCAGCTTCGGCTCCAACGCGCAGGCGATGGCGGCGGGCCTGGCGACCCTGGAGGTGATGCGGGACGAGAAGGTGGTGGAGAACGCCCGCGCCGTCGGGGACAGGTTCCGGGAGCGGCTGGCGGCGCTGGTCGACCGGTACGAGCTGCTGGCCGAGGTCCGCGGCCGGGGCCTGATGGTCGGCATCGAGTTCGGCCGGCCGAAGTCGCTGAAGCTGCGGACCGGGTGGACGGCGCTGCAGGCGGCCCGCAAGGGCCTGTTCGCCCAGATGGTGGTCGTCCCGCTGCTGCAGCGGCACCGGATCCTCACCCAGGTCTCCGGCGACCACCTGGAGGTGATCAAGCTGATCCCGCCGCTGATCATCACCGACCGGGACGTGGACCGGTTCATCGACGCCTTCACCGACGTGATGGACGACGCGCACCGCGGGAGCGGCCTGATGTGGGACTTCGGGCGGACGCTGGTGAAGCAGGCGGTCGGCAACCGCTGAGCGGGCCGGGCCGCGGCGGAGTGGGAAGTCGGCCGGGCCGACTTCCCACTCCGTGGGAGACACCGCGTCAGAGCTCGGTCCGGCGGCGCCGGATGACGATGACGAGATCGACCACGGCGAACAGGGTGAGGAGCCCGCAGGCCACCGCGAATCCGGTGAGCGTGCCCCGGCCGGGCGCGCCGTACGCCGGGGCGTTGGCGGCCCATATCGCGAAAGCCACCGTCGCGACGGCGAACAGCGGGGTGAAGGTCAGGGAGAGCAGATAGCGCAGTTTGAGGTCGCTCCGGGCGGTCCTGGGTTCGGTGCCGCTGCGCCAGCGCCGCGGCGTCGTGGCTCGCATACCCGCGCACCTCCCGTCGGGCGGGATCCGGTCTACGATTCCAGCGTACGTCCGGGTACGAGTGGGGGAGTGGCGATGCCGGAAGCGGACGCGGAGGGCTACGCGGGCCTGCGGGTCGAGCGGGCGCGGGAGCTGGCCCACCGGGACGGCTGGACCTCGGTGCGGGTCCTCCAGCCGGGGGCGATGATGACCATGGACCACCGCGAGGGGCGGCTCAACCTCGCGGTGCGCGACGGGGTCGTGGAACGCAGCTGGGAGGGGTGAGCGCCGGCCCCCGGCGCCGGGCGGTCCGCTGTTCGAGGGCGGTCACCAGGGGCTCCAGCAGGGGCAGCGAGAGCAGCACCAGCAGGCCCGCGGCCCAGCCGGCCAGGACGTCGGTGACCCAGTGGGTGCCCAGGTAGATCGTGGTGAGCCCGACCGAAGTGGCGGTGGCGCCGGCGAGCACCGCGCCGCCGCGCCGCCACCGGACCGCCAGGTAGGCCAGGACGCCCCAGGTGACCACCGCGTTGGCGGTGTGTCCGGAGGGGAATATGGTGCCGCCGGAGAAGAGTTCGGGCGAGCCGACGTAGTGCGCGTAGTGCGGGCCCAGCCGGCCGGTGACGATCTTCACCGCGCCCACCGTGACGTTGAGCAGCAGCAGGGC
This sequence comes from Kitasatospora sp. NPDC022856, assembly GCF_055561235.1. Lineage (NCBI taxonomy): Bacteria > Bacillati > Actinomycetota > Actinomycetes > Kitasatosporales > Streptomycetaceae > Kitasatospora > Kitasatospora sp. NPDC022856. The sequence continues at coordinate 220,456 of NZ_JBVHHE010000011.1, forward strand.
CGCCCCCATCACCAGCAGCGGGCGCAGGCGCCGCAGCCGGAGGGCGCGCCAGCCGAGCCAGGCGAAGGCCGCGACGGCGGACGGGCCGCGCTGCCCGGCCACCACCCAGTTGTCGAGCAGCGGCTGCGGCCCGGGCCACCGTTCGTAGGGGCGGGCGAGGCGCACCGCCCAGTCGAGGTCGACCAGCGGGGTGTCGAGGAGGACGCCCGCCACCACCATCAGGTAGCCGAGCGAGGTGAGGGCCAGCAGCCCCGCGCGGCGTCGGCCGAGCGGGGGCCAGCCGGGTTCTCCGGAGGTGCGGCGGGAGCGCTTGCCGCGGCTGGTCGGGTTCTCCTGCAATTCACTCGGCGCTCGCACGCGGGTGACCCTACCCAGTGGACCGGCGTGACTCCCGGTGGAATTCGGAATTCTTCGGAGCGGCGTTTGAATGACCGGATCGCCCTCGCTCCGGTCCGATTTCCCGATATTCCCCTATCGAATGTTCAAGCGAACACCGATCGCCCATTCCCAAGGGCGGGCAAAACACACGGAGTGGGAGACCGGCCACGCCGGTTCCCACTCCGTGGTAACCCTGTGTAGGTTCGATGGCTCAGTCGAGGGGACCGCCGGCCACGTAGATGACCTGGCCGGAGACGAATCCGGCGCCCTCGCTCGCCAGGAACGAGATGGTGTGCGCGACGTCCTCGGGCACACCGACCCGCTGGACCGGGATCTGCGAAGCGGCGGCCTTCTTGAACTCCTCGAACTCCATCCCGACCCGGGCGGCGGTGGCCGCCGTCATGTCGGTGGCGATGAATCCGGGGGCGACCGCGTTGGCGGTGACGCCGAAGCGGCCGAGTTCGATGGCGAGGGTCTTGGTGAAGCCCTGCAGACCGGCCTTCGCGGCGGAGTAGTTGGCCTGGCCGCGGTTGCCCTGGGCCGAGGAGGAGGACAGGTTGATCACGCGGCCGAAGCCCGCGTCCACCATGTGCTTCTGCACCGCGCGGGTCATCAGGAAGGCGCCGCGGAGGTGAACGTTCATGACCGTGTCCCAGTCGGACTCGGACATCTTGAAGATCAGGTTGTCGCGCAGCACGCCCGCGTTGTTCACGAGGACGACCGGCGGGCCGAGTTCGGCGGCGATCCGGTCCACGGCGGCCTGCACCTGTCCGGCGTCCGCGACGTCCGCTCCGACGGCGATCGCCCGGCCGCCGGCGGCGGTGATCCGGTCGACGGCGTCCTGGCCGGCCGCCTCCTCCAGGTCCAGCACGGCGACGGCGTAGCCGTCGGCCGCCAGCCGCTCGGCGGTGGCGGCGCCCAGGCCGCGTGCGGCGCCGGTGACGACGGCGACCCTGGGGGCGGTGCTCTGCTCGGTCATGCTCGCTCTCGTCTCTCTGGGATCTCGCCGGGAGGCTCCCTAGGAGTCGCCCGGCGGAGGGTGGACCGCTGAGTGGGCCACACCCTACCGGCGAGTAGGGTGCGCGGCCAGGGCGGAAGGCGCAGGTGACCGAGGGTAAGGACCGGCCGGTCGGCTTTCTCCTGCGAACGGGTTACCCACGGGTCGGCACGGCGCGTAAATATGCCAATGTTGCCGAACCTGCGTCTACTATCCGCCCCCGCCTGCCAGCAAGGGCCAGCCGTTTGTATAGTGTCCGCCAGCAGCCACCGGCTGCACGGCTGGAGCGCCCTCCCTCACAGCGGGACGCCCACTCGCCGTTACTGCCCCACCCGGGTGTCCCACACACACCGGGTGTGACATCGGGACGGATACATGGTGCTGGGGGAGATCCCGACGACCCGCGTGTCCGCGCGACTGCAGCAGTCGCCCGGGCACCTGATCCGCGTTGCACAGCAGGTACACACCCGTCTGTGGTCCGAACACGTCGGAGCCGATCTCACGGCTCCGCAGTTCGCCGTTCTGCTGGTCCTCGCCCTCGAACCGGGTGCTGACCAGCGGACGGTCGGCGAGCGCGCCTCGCTGGACAAGGCCACGATGGCCGAGATGGTCGCCCGGCTCGTCCGGCGCGGCCTGGTGTTGCGACGCCGCGATCCGGCCGACGGCCGGCGCAAACTGCTCGCTCTCTCGCAGAGCGGCGCACAGGCGGTGCGCGAGGCCACCGGCGGAGTGGTCCGTGTGCAGCGCACGCTCTTCGAGCCGCTCGCGGCCGAGGAGCAGCTGGAGATTGTCCGGGTGATGGCCAAGATAGCCAGGCTTGAACCCGCTGCGGTCGCCGTCCTCACCGACGCGCGGCCGATGCTGGACGCCCAGCGGGCGATCGGCTATCTGATCAGGGTGAGCCAGCAGGTGCACACCAAGCTCTGGTCGGAGCACGTCGGTTCGGAGCTGACGGCGCCGCAGTACGCGGTGCTCGACGCCCTCGAACTGGAACCGGGCGCGGACCAGCGCACGGTCGGTGAGCTGGCCTCGCTGGACAAGGCCACGATGGCCGAGATGGTCAGCCGGCTCGTCCGGCGCGGCCTGGTGCAGCGCCGGCGCGACCCTTCGGACGGGCGGCGCAACCTGCTGTCGCTCTCGCCGGCGGGTCAGGACCTGCTGCACCGTTCGGCCGCGGGCGTCGCCGAGGTCCAGCGGCTGCTGCTCGGTCCGCTGGACGAGGACGAGCACGAACCGGCGATGGCGCTGATCGCCAAGGCGGCCAGGCTCTAGCCTTCGCCTTCGAAATCCAGCCAAAACGATTCGCCAACGTACCGAAGGCCGCCGACCCGAATGCGGGAAGGCGGCCTTCGGTGTTGACGGCCCTTCAGGAGCACGGCGACGGCGCCGTGCTCACCGAGGGTGTCAGCTCCAGTCGAACTCCTGCGGGTCCGGACCGATCCGCACGCCGGTGGCGAGGCCGGCGATCGCGGCGAGGTCGGCCGCGTCCAGCTCGAAGCCGGCCACGTCCAGGTTCTCCTTGATCCGGGAGGGGGTGACCGACTTCGGGATCGCGACGACGCCGCTCTGCAGGTGCCAGCGGAGCACCACCTGGGCGACCGTGCGGCCGTGCTTCTCGGCGATCTGCGCCAGCACCGGCTCGGCGAGCAGCTCCTTGCCCTGGCCCAGCGGGCTCCAGGCCTCGGTGGCGATGCCGTGCCGGGCGTGGAAGGCGCGCAGCTCGTCCTGCGGGAAGTACGGGTGCAGCTCGACCTGGTTCAGGGCCGGCACGACCGAGGCCTCGTCGAGCAGGCGGGTGAGCTGCTCGGCCCCGAAGTTCGAGACGCCGATCGACTTGACCCGGCCGTCGGCCAGGAGCTGCTCGAAGGCCTTCCAGACGTTCGGGAAGGTGCCGTGCATCGGGCGCGGCCAGTGGATCAGGTAGAGGTCGAGGTACTCCAGGCCGAGCTTGGCCAGCGAGGCGTCGAACTCGCGCAGCACCGCGTCCCGGCCCTGCGGGCCGGACCAGTCGCGGGTGCCCGAGTTCCAGAGCTTGGTGGTGACGTAGAGGTCCGCACGGGCGACGCCGCCGCCCGCGATCGCCTCGCCGATCGCCCGGCCGGTGCCGGCCTCGTTCTCGTAGATCGCCGCGGTGTCGATCGAGCGGTAGCCCGACTCGACGGCGGTGCGGACGGCGGCCGTGGCCTCGGCGTCCGGGACCTGCCACACGCCGAAGCCCAGCTGCGGGATCTGCGAGCCGTTGTTGAGGGTGACGCTGGGAATGGTGCTCACGGGAAGGGGTGCCCTCCTGGTTGTCCATAGGTTCGTGTGGACCAACCTGCCCGTTGTCCGGATTGTTCCCGGCCGGGCAAAGAATTTTCTGACGCGTTGTACCGGCGTGCGCAGGAGGTCCGGGAGGGGGCGCGCGACGCGGAAAACCTGTTGCGCAGCTCACAGTCGCCTTGGCAGGCTCGCTGCCATGACCTCCTGAGCAGCCCCCCGGCCGTGACAGCACCGGCCCCATCCTCCCCTTCCCCCACCACGTGCTCCCGGCGCCACCGCGCGACGAGCACGTCGTCGCCATTCGCCCGCACCACCCCCGACGGAGCGTCATGCCGCTCAAGACCCTGCCGCTGGCCGATCCCGGCGACCCGGATCTCTCCTCCCCCCTCGCCTTCCTGCGCTGGCTGCAGCGCAGCCAGCGGCGCGGGCAGGTGCTCGCCACCTGCTGGTCGCTGCTGGAGATGGGCAGCCGGGCGGCCCTGCCGCTCCCGGTGGGCCTCGGTGTCCAGGCCGCCGTGGACGGCGACGCCGCCGGCCTCCGGTGGGCCGGTGCCGCCGTGCTGGCCCTGGCCGTCGTCGCCGCCTTCGGTGCCGTCATGCTGCACCGCCAGGCGGTGTGGAACTGGATCCACGCCGCCACCCAGGTCCGCCAACTGGTCTCCCGTCAGGCCTCCCACCTGGGCGCCGGGCTGTCCCGGCGGATCGCCACCGGTGAGATCGTCGCCGTCGGCAGCGGGGACGTCGAGAAGATCGGCTGGTACGTCGAGCTGGTCGCCCGGCTCCGCGGCGCGGTGCTGGTCTGGCTGGCGGTCAGCGCCGCGGTGCTGGTCGCCGAGCCCGTGCTCGGCCTCGCCGTGCTGCTCGGCGTTCCGGTGCTGGCCGCCTCCGTCTGGCCGCTGCTCGGCCCCTTCGAGCGGCGCTACTCCGAACAGCGCGCGCTCGGCGGCAAGGCGACGGAGCTGGCCGCCGACACCGTGGCCGGGCTCCGGGTGCTCCGCGGCATCGGCGGCGAGGAGCTGTTCCTCGACCGCTACCGGGCGGCCTCCCAGAAGGTCCGCGCGGCCGCCGTCCGCTCGGCCCGGGTCTGGTCGCTGATGCAGGCCCAGCAGGTCCTGCTGCCGGGCCTCTTCGTGGTCGGCGTCACCTGGTACGGGGCCCGGCTGGCCGCGGACGGGGAGATCGGCATCGGCACCCTCGTCGCGGTGTACGGCGCCACCGCCTACCTGGCCGCGCCGCTGCGCATCCTCGGCGAGGCCGCGCACGCCTGGAGCGTCGCCCGGGTCTCCGCGGGGCGGGCCGTCCGGGTGCTCTCGCTCAGCCGGACGACCGGCACCGCCGAGGCCGTGCTCACCGGGCCGGGCCGGGCCGACCTGTTCGACCCGGTGACCGGGCTGACGCTGCGGGCCGGTGAGCTGACCGCCGTCGTCTGCGGCGACCCGGACTTCGCCGGGGCGCTGGCCGGCCGGCTCGGCGGGCACGTCCCGCTGGGCGAGGGGGAGCGGGCGCAGCCCTCCGTCCGGCTCGGCGGCACCGAGCTGGACGCCGTGCCGCTGGCCGAGGCCCGGGCGGCGGTGCTGGTCCACGACAAGGAGCCGGTGCTGCTCTCCGGCACGCTGGCCGAGCTCTTCGACATCCCCGCCTCGGGCCGGGTCACCCCCGCCGAGGCGCTGGCCGCCGCCCGCGCCGAGGACGTCCTGGACGCGCTGGTGGACGGCTCGCCCGAGTGCGCGGGGGACGCCATGCGGGCCGGGATCACCGAGCGCGGCCGCTCGCTCTCCGGCGGCCAGCGCCAGCGGCTGGCGCTGGCCCGCGCCCTGCTGGCCGACCCGCCGGTGCTCGTCCTGGACGAGCCCACCAGCGCGGTCGACGCCCACACCGAGTCCCGGATCGCCACCGGGCTGCGTGCGAGCCGCGAGGGGCGCACCACGGTGGTGTTCGCCACCAGCCCGCTGCTGCTCGACCAGGCGGACCGGGTGGTGCTGCTCCAGGGCGGCCGGGCCGTCGCGGCCGGCCGCCACCGCGAGCTGATGCGCACCGAGCCCGCCTACCGCGCCGTGGTCACCCGCGACGAGGAACCGGTCGCCGTCGGGGAGGGCGTATGAGCCCCGCACCCGTCCGCCGCCCCGCCCAGCCGAGGAGCACCGCATGAAGCCCCCCGCCCATCAGGAGCAGGGACCGGCCACCACCCTGCCGGTCGGCTCGCCGGCCACCGTCCGCGCCTACCTGCGGCTGCTCGCCCGGCGGCACCGCGCCGGCTTCGGCGCCGTGGTGGGCCTGCACTCGGTGGCCACCGTGGCCGGCCTGGTCGGGCCCTGGGTGCTCGGCACGCTGGTCGAGTCGCTGGCCACCGGCACCGCCGGGTCCACCATCGCGGTGGCCGTCGCCTGGTACCTGCTGGCCCTGGTGGTGCAGTCGGCCTTCACCTGGTGGTCCCGGCTGCGCGGCAGCGTCCTCGGCGAGCGGGTGCTGGCCGACCTCCGGGAGGACTTCCTGGTCCGGTCGGTGACGCTGCCGACCGGTGTGCTGGAGCGGGCCGGCACCGGGGACCTCGTCTCCCGGGGCACCACCGACATCGACCGGCTGGACAAGTCGGTCCGCGAGGCGGTGCCCGAGCTGGCCGTCGCCGTGGTCTCGCTGCTGCTGGTGCTCGGCGCCCTGGTGGTGACCTCACCACTGCTCGCGCTCACCTCGCTGATCGGCCTGCCGCTGCTGCTGGCCAGCTCGCGCTGGTACTTCCGGCGGGCCCCGCAGTCCTACCGCAACGAGTCGGCCGGCTACGCCGCGGTCAACACCGTGCTGGCCGAGACGGTCGACGCCGGGCGGACGGTCGAGACGCTGCGCCTGGGCGACGACCGGGTCCGGCTCACCGACCGCAAGCTCGGCGAGTGGCTCGCCTGGGAGCGGTACACCCTCTGGCTGCGCTCGGTCTGGTTCCCGACCATCGACGCGGTCTACACCCTGGCCGTGCTCGGGACGCTGGTGCTCGGCGGCCTGTTCACGCTGGAGGGCTGGATCACCGTCGGCCAGCTGACCACCGGGGTGCTCTACGCCCAGGCGCTCACCGGCCCGGTCGACCTGATCCTGCGCTGGTACGACGAGCTGCAGATCGGGCAGGCCTCGCTGGCGCGACTGGTCGGGGTCCGCGAGGTGCCCGAGCACGAGAGCGACGAGTCCGCCCACCCGGACGGCCGGCACGTGCGGGCCGACGAGGTCCGGTTCGGCTACCGCGAGGGCGCCGACGTGCTGCACGGGATCAGCCTGGACGTCGCCCCGGGCAGCCGGGTCGCCCTGGTCGGTCCCTCCGGTGCGGGCAAGTCCACCCTGGGGCGGCTGCTGGCCGGGATCTACGCGCCCGGCCGGGGCAGCGTGACGCTGGGCGGGGCGCCGCTCTCGCGGATGCCGGCCGAGCGGGTCCGGGCCGAGGTGGCCCTGGTCAACCAGGAGCACCACGTCTTCGTCGGCACCCTGCGGGACAACCTGCGCCTCGCGGCGCCGGACGCCGCCGACACCGAGCTGCGCGCCGCGCTGGACGCGGTGGACGCCGGGGAGTGGGTTGACGCGCTGGCGCAGGGGCTGGACACCGAGGTCGGCTCGGGCGGCACCGCGCTGACCGCTCCGCAGGCGCAGCAACTCGCGCTGGCCCGACTGGTGCTGGCCGACCCGCACACCCTGGTCCTGGACGAGGCCACCTCGCTGCTGGACCCGAGGGCCGCCCGGCACCTGGAGCGCTCGCTCTCGCGGGTGCTGGAGGGCCGGACGGTGATCGCCATCGCGCACCGGCTGCACACCGCCCACGACGCCGACGTGATCGCCGTGGTCGAGGGCGGGCGGATCAGCGAGTACGGCAGCCATCCGGAGCTGGTCGCCGCGGGCGGTCCGTACGCGGCGCTCTGGCGGTCCTGGCGGGACGAGCGGTAACCGGGGGCGGCAGCGGCCCCCCGGGCGCTCTGCTGCCCCGACCGGCCCCGACCGGCCACCGGTGGCCGGCCGCTCCCGGTGACACAGCGCAAACCCGCACGGGGCAGGGTTGCCCCGTGCGGGTTACTCCCGGGCGCGTAACCGGACAAGTCGGTCGATCGGCCCGCAGACTGCGCGTGTGACCAAGATTTCAGACGGCTCCTCCAGCACCCGGCGCAGCGAGATCGGTGGCGTCCCCACCCGGTACATCGGGATCGGCGTCATCGTCGTGCTCGCGGTGTGGTTCCTGTTCGCCAACCTCGACAAGGTGAAGATCCAGTTCTGGGTGTTCACCGTGACCGCGCCGCTCTGGATCGCGCTGCTCGCCACCCTGCTCGCGGGTGGTGCGCTGGGGTGGTTGCTGAAGGGGCGGAGCACCAAGTGACGGCACCGCCGGGGGCGTCCGCCTTCGAGCCGCTGATCGAGCTGCGGGGCGTCAACAAGCACTTCGGCGAGCTGCACGTGCTGCAGGACATCGAGCTGACGGTGGGACGCGGCGAGGTCGTGGTGGTGATCGGGCCCTCCGGCTCCGGCAAGTCCACGCTCTGCCGGGCGATCAACCGCCTGGAGCCGATCGAGTCGGGCAGCATCTCGATCGACGGCAAACCGCTGCCCGCGGAGGGCAAGGGGCTCGCCCTGCTGCGCGCGGACGTCGGGATGGTCTTCCAGTCCTTCAACCTGTTCTCCCACAAGACCGTGCTGCAGAACGTCTCGCTGGCGCAGATCAAGGTCCGCGGCCGGCCGCGCGCGGAGGCGGACGCGAAGTCCCGGGCCCTGCTGGAGCGGGTCGGGCTGGTCGCCCAGGCGGACAAGTACCCGGCGCAGCTCTCCGGGGGCCAGCAGCAGCGCGTCGCGATCGCCCGGGCGCTCGCCATGGAGCCCAAGGCACTGCTCTTCGACGAGCCCACCTCCGCCCTCGACCCCGAGATGATCAACGAGGTGCTGGACGTGATGCGCCAGCTCGCGCACGAGGGCATGACCATGGTGGTGGTCACCCACGAGATGGGGTTCGCCCGCGCGTCGGCCAATCGGGTGGTGTTCATGGCCGACGGGCGGATCGTCGAGGACCGTGCCCCCGAGGACTTCTTCGGCGCGCCGGAGAGCGAGCGCGCCCGGGACTTCCTGTCCAAGATCCTGAAGCACTGAGGCGGGCGCCGTGACGAGGAAGTGGATGCTCGCCGCCGCGGCCCTGATCGTGCTGCTGGCCGGCTGCGGCAAGGAGGGCACCCCGCCGCCGAAGGGTCCGCAGCCCAGCGCGCTGCCCAGCTACCAGGTGCGGGACGCCGCCGGCATCACCGGTTCGCCCACCCTGGACGCGGCGCGCGCCCGGGGCCACCTGGTGGTGGGGGCCAAGGAGGACCAGCCCTACCTCGGGCAGAAGAACCCGGCCACCGGGGAGTACTCCGGCTTCGACATCGAGATCGCCAAGATGGTCGGCGCCGACCTGGGCTTCGCGCCCGACCGGATCGAGTTCCGGACGATCGCCTCCGCCAACCGGGAGACCGCCCTGCAGAACGGGCAGGTGGACTACTACGTCGGCACCTACACCATCAACGACAACCGCAAGAAGCTGGTCGGCTTCGCGGGGCCGTACTACCTGGCCGGCCAGTCGCTGCTGGTGCGCGAGAACAACGACACCATCCACGGCCCGGAGGACCTGAACGGCAAGAAGGTCTGCTCGGCGGCGGGCTCCACCCCGTACCAGCGGATCCAGAAGCAGTACCCCGACGTCAAGCTGATCGGCTACGACACCTACTCGGCCTGCGTGGACAACCTGATCACCGGCCAGGTGGACGCCGTCACCACGGACAACACGATCCTGATGGGCTACGCGGCCAAGGTGCCGGACGAGCTCAAGGTGGTCGGGCCGCTGTTCTCCCAGGAGCCGTACGGGATCGGGACGCCGAAGGACGACACCGTGCTGCGCTACGCGCTGGACGACGCCCTGGCGCACCACGAGGAGAACGGTGACTGGAAGCGGGCCTACGACGCCACCCTCGGCCTGTCCGGGGTGCCCGCGCCGGCCCCGCCGCCGATCGACCGGTACTGAGAGGGCCGCCCCGTGAAAACGCTGACCGACAACTGGTCGACCTACTGGGAGGGCTTCCTCGGCACCCTCTCGCTGTTCGTGGTGAGCGCCGTGCTCGCCCTGGTGCTGGGCGTGCTGATCGCCGGCTTCCGGGTCTCGCCGGTGCGGCCGCTGCGGGTGTTCGGGACGGTCTGGGTGACGCTGCTGCGCAACACCCCGCTGACCCTGCTCTTCTTCATCGTGGTGCTGGGCCTGCCGCGGTTCGACATCACGCTGCCGTTCTTCACCTTCGCGGTGCTCGCGCTCGGCTGCTACACCTCGGCGTTCGTCTGCGAGGCGATGCGCGCGGGGGTCAACACCGTGCCCAGCGGCCAGGGCGAGGCGGCCCGGAGCCTGGGCATGACCTTCGGGCAGACGATGAGCCTGGTGGTGCTGCCGCAGGCGTACCGGTCGGTGGTCGCCCCGATCGGCAGTGTGATGATCGCGCTGGCCAAGAACACCGCGATCGCCGGCTCGTTCAGCGTGACCGAACTGCTCGGCAGCTACCGGACCATCAACGAGCTGGGATACAGCATCATCTGGACCTTCGTCTGGATCGCCGTCGGCTACCTGATCATCACCCTGGCCGTCAGCGCGCTCTTCAACGTGCTGGAACGACGAGTGGCGGTGTCGCGATGACGGTGGAATCCTCGGCGCTCTACGACATCCCCGGCCCCAAGGCGCTGGCCCGGCACCGGCTGTACGGGCTGATCGCGCTGGTCGCGATCGTCGCGCTGATCGGGTGGATCGTCTACATGCTGTTCCACACCGAGCAGTTCACGTACCAGAAGTGGACGGCCTTCGAGTACGAGGGCGTGCAGGACCTGCTGCTGCGCGGGCTGGGGAACACGCTCAAGGCCTTCGGATGGACGGTGCTGTTCGCGCTGCCGTTCGGCGCGCTGTTCGCGGCCGGGCGGCTCTCCGACCACCGGGTGGTGCGCTGGCTCTCCACCCTGGTGGTGGAGTTCTTCCGAGCCATGCCGGTGCTGGTGATGATCTTCTTCATCTTCGTCGCGCTCAAGGTGGAACCGCTCTGGGCGCTGGTGGCCGGTCTGGTGCTGTACAACGGCTCGGTGCTGGCCGAGGTGTTCCGGGCCGGTGTGCTCGCGGTGCCCGCCGGGCAGCGCGAGGCGGCGTACGCGCTGGGCATGCGCAAGACCCAGGTGATGTCCTACGTGCTGGTGCCGCAGGCCAACCGGGCGATGCTGCCGGCCATCATCAGCCAGCTGGTGGTGGCGCTCAAGGACACCTCGCTGGGCTTCCTGATCACCTACGAGGAGTTCCTGCACGCGGGCAAGCTGATCGCCACCAACCTCGACTACGACCTGCCGTTCATCCCCGTGGTGATGGTGATCTCGCCGATCTACATCGGGATGTGCCTGGCGCTCTCCTGGCTGGCCCGGTGGGTCGAGGCCCGTACCCGGCGCAGTCCGAGCACCCAGGGCGGCGCACCGGTCGCCGAGGCCGGACTGGTGCTGGGGCTGCCCCCGGAGGAGTAGGAGCGGCGGGAACGCACCGGAGGAACCATAGGTGCGGGTGGTAATAGCTCCGGCATCTCCAAAGTCTGCTTATGATTCCTGGGACCAGGGGCGCGGGCAGGTGGAGGGGCAGTGGAGCCGGTATTCGACTCGCGGCACATCAGGACCTTCCACGAGGTCGTCCGGGCCGGCTCCTACTCGGCCGCCGCCCGCGAACTCGGCTACACCCAGCCCGCCATCACCCAGCAGATGAAGGCGCTGGAGCGGTCCGTCGGAGTGCCGCTGTTCACCCGGGCCGGGCGCGGGCTGCGCCTCACCGAGGCCGGTGAGGCACTGGCCCGGCACGCCGAACTGATCCTCGGCAGTCTCGCCGCGGCCCAGCAGCAACTCGGCGCGCTCGCCCGGTTGCGCGCCGGGAGGGTCCGGGTCTGCGCGTTCCCGAGCGCCAACGCGACCCTGATACCCCAGGCGATGGCCCGGCTGCTCGCCGAGCACCCCGGGGTCCGGGTCGAACTGCTGGAGGCCGAACCGCCCGACTCCGTGCAGCGGCTGCTGCGCGGCGAGTGCGACATCGCGCTCTCCTTCCGCTACCCGGGCGTCGCCGCCGAGCTGCCGCCCGAGCTGGACGAGATCCCGCTGATGGAGGACCTGCTCACGGTGCTGCTGCCGGTCGGCCACCCGCTGGGCCGCCGGCACGCCGTCCGGCTGGCCGACCTCGACGGCGAGCGCTGGATCGCCGGGTGTCCGCGCTGCCGGGCCAACCTGCTGCACGTCTGCGCGGAGGAGGGCTTCGCACCCGACATCGTCTTCTCCACCGACGACAACCTGGCGGTGCAGAGCCTGGTCGCCGCCGGGGTCGGGATCGCGCTGATGCCCGCGCTGGTGCTCTCCTTCATGTGCCACCGCAAGGTCACCGGGCGCGCCGTCGAGCCGCACCTGCGGCGCCAGGTGAGCGCGTACGTGCTCCGCGAGCACCGCCGGATCCCGGCCACCGCGCTGGTGCTGGACCAGTTGCGGTCCGCGGCGGCCTCGCGGGTGGGCTGCTGATACCCGCCGTTCGACAACCGGCCCGTCGGCCCGGGGTCAATCCATAAGCGGGGTTTGGGGAAGAGCGAAAGAACCCTCCTTGGACGTGATGGGTCGGCCGGGGCCAACCTGCTGGCATGACACCCTCCGCCACGGTCGGCAGCGACCGGCTCACCGAGCGCATGACCGCCCTGGTCGGCGAGATCCGCGCGGTCGTGGATCGCGGCCTGCCGCCGGAACTCACCGCCTACCTGGTCGGTGAGCGACTCGCCCCGCACCTGGGGGACGCCGGCCTGCTCACCGAGGCGCAGCGCGAGGGGGATCCCGACCGCTACCGCCAGCACGTCCTGCACGCCGAGGCCGACGGCGGGTTCTCGGTCGTCGCGCTGGTCTGGCTGCCCGGCCAGGAGACCCCGATCCACGACCACGTCTCCTGGTGCGTGGCCGGCGTCCACCAGGGCAAGGAGAGCGAGACCCGCTACCGGCTGGTGTCCGACGGACGCACCGCCCACCTGGTGGAGACCGAGCACGTGGTCGGCCCGGCCGGCACCGTCGCCGCCTTCGCCCCGCCCGGCGACATCCACCTGGTGCGCAACGCCTGCTCCTCCACGGCCATCTCGATCCACGTCTACGGCGCCGACGTCTCCCGGCTGGGCACCAGCATCCGGCGCGTCTACCGGCTGCCCGCCGACGGGCGGCGGTGAGCCCGCCGTGGCACTGACCCTCCGGGACCGGCCCGTCCGCACCCGCGCACTGCCCCCGCTCGGCGGCGACGTCCCCGGGCTGCTGCTCGCCGCCCTCGGCGTGGCCGCCGCGCTCGCGATCCACCAGGCCGTGCCCGCCGTGCCCAAGCTCACCGCCGCCGTGGTGCTCGGCATGGCCGCCGCCCACCTGCCCGGGCTGCGCCCGGTGGTCCGCGGGGTGGCCCGGCCGGGCCTCTCGACGGCCGGGAAGCGGCTGATGCGGCTCGGCATCGTGCTGCTCGGCCTCAAGCTCGGCCTGGACGACGTGCTCGGCCTCGGCTGGGCCACCGTCGCCATGGTGGTCGCCGTGGTGGCCGCCACCTTCGCCGGGACCGTCTGGCTCGGTCGCCGGCTCGGCCTGCCGGGCGACCAGCCGCTGCTCGTCGCCACCGGGTACTCGATCTGCGGGGCCTCGGCGATCGGCGCGGTCAGCCAGGCCGCAGGCAGCGAGGAGGAGGACGTCGCCGCCTCCGTCGCGCTGGTCACCCTCTGCGGCACCCTGGCCATCGCCGTCCTCCCGCTGCTCCACCAGCCGCTCGGGCTGGACGACGCCGGGTTCGGGCGCTGGGTCGGCGCCAGCGTGCACGACGTCGGGCAGGTGGTCGCCACCGCGCAGACCGGCGGGGCGGGTGCGCTGCGCGAGGCCGTCCTGGTCAAGCTGATGCGGGTGGTGCTGCTGGCGCCACTGGTCGCCGGGGTCGCCGTCGCGATGCGGCGGGCGCGCCGGGGCACCCCCGGGGCCACCGGCGAGCGGCCGCCGATCGTGCCGCTCTTCGTGGCCGGGTTCCTCGCGATGATCGCGCTGCGGACCACCGGCGTGCTGCCCGACCGGGCGCTCACGCTGGCCGGGGACGCGCAGGAGCTGTTGCTGGCGGCCGCGCTGTTCGGCCTCGGCAGCGCCGTGCACCTGCCGACCATGCTGCGCACCGGCGGGCGGATCGCCCTGCTGGGGCTGGCCTCCTGGGTGATGGTCGCCGGCGTCAGCTACGCGGGGGTGCTGATCACGACGTGACCGGCGGGGCGGTGGCCTCGGCTATTGTCGGGCGGGTACTCGTTCGCCGAGCCGTTCTGCACCCGAGCCCGGGAGGAATCGCCGCATGTCCATCGCACTGCCCGCACGGGACGACCAGGAGGCAGTCGTCACCCTCGACCGGCGGGAGGGCCCGTTCGGCGAGGTGGTGCTGCGTCGGCGCGGACGGCACTTCGAGATCATCGCGAACGGCTGCTTCCTGATGGACACCGCCGACGGCCGCTCCGAGCGGTTGCTGATCCAGGCGGCGCTGGACGAGCTGGACCGCACCGGCCCCGCGGTGGAGCGCCCCTCGGTGCTGATCGGCGGGCTCGGCGTCGGATTCTCGCTGGCGTACGCGGTGGCCGAGGCGCGCTGGGGCCGGATCGCGATCGTCGAGCGCGAGAACGCGATCATCGACTGGCACCGGAGCGGCCCGCTGGGTGCCTTCTCCGGCGGCGCGCTGGAGGACGAGCGGGTGGCGGTGCTCCACACCGACCTGCTGGAGTACCTGGCGGCGGCGGACGGCGAGCGCTACGACGCGCTCTGCCTGGACATCGACAACGGCCCGGACTGGACGGTCACCGACTCCAACGCCGGGCTCTACGGCGCCGACGGGCTGGCCGTGCTCTGGCACCGGCTGCGGCCGGGCGGGGTGCTGGCGGTCTGGAGCGCGCAGCCCTCCCCGGACTTCGAGGAGGCGCTGCGCGCGGCGGGCTTCTCGGACGTGGTCACCCACGAGATCGAGGTCGCCCGGGGAGTGCCGGACGTGGTGCACCTGGCCCGGCGCGCCGACTGAGCGCCGCGCCGGGCCGGGTCGTACTGGGCCGGCTGGGCCGGGCTGTACCGGAGGCCTACTTCAGACCGTTGTCCACCGCGGCCATCAGTTCGCCGTTCGGGGTGTCGCCGTCGAAGGCCCACACCATCGCGCCGGCCAGCCCCTGGGACTTGATCCAGGCGGTCTTGCGGGCGATCTCGATCGGGTCGTCGTAGGTGTAGAGGACGGTCCCGTTGTAGATGTACGCGTGGCCGGCCACCGGGTCCCGGTAGATGGTGTAACCGCCGCCGGTGGCCATCTGCTTGAGCTTCTTGTAGTCCTCGAAGCCGGCCTCGTACGTCCCCGGGCCGGGGCCCGTCGCGGTCTGGAACAGGCCGTTGGTGGTGCCGCGCGGCACCCCCGTCCAGCCGCGTCCGTAGAACGGGATGCCCAGGGTCAGCTTGCTCTTCGGAGCGCCGCCGTTGAGGTAGGCGTTGATGGCGATCTCGGAGCTGAACTGCCGGTCCGGGGTGCTCGGGTCACCGGCCGCGAGCTTGATCGCGGACTGCTGGTTGGTGCTCATCTCCCAGCCGCCGTGGTAGTCGTAGCCCTGGATGGTGGCGAAGTCGAAGGCGCCGAACAGCCCGGGGACGTCGATGCCGGCGGTGACCTTCGCCGGGTCGGCCGGGAGGAAGGCGCTCAGCGTGTAGTGCTTGGCGGTGGTGGCGCCGAGGGCGTCCAGCTGGCGGCGGAACTCCTGGGCCAGCAGGGTGTAGTTGGCCTTGTCGGTCGGGCGGAAGATGTTCCCGTCGTGCCCGCCGGAGGCCGGCCACTCCCAGTCGAGGTCGATGCCGTCGAAGATGCCGGCCGCGCTGCCCGGGCCGCCGCGGCCGTCGATGACCGGCAGGTTGCCCTTGATGTACATGTCGATGCAGGAGCTCACCAGCGCCTTGCGGGAGGCGTCGGTGGCGGCCGCGTCGGAGAACCACTTGCTGTACGACCAACCGCCCAGCGAGATCTGGATCTTGAGGTTGGGGTACTTGGCCTTGAGCTGCTTCAACTGGTTGAAGTTGCCCGCCAGCTTCTGGTCCCAGGTGTCGGTGGTGCCGGCCACCGAGCTGCCGGCGTCCCAGCCCTTGCCGAAGTCGGCCCAGGCGTCACCGGCGCCGTCGCCCGCGTTGGGGTCGTTGTCCGGTCCGGCGGCCTTGTTGGTGATGAAGCACTGCTTGGTGGTCGGGTGGATGTTGGCGAAGGCGTAGTTGAGCGTGGTGAGCCGGCCGGCCGAGCCGGAGGTGTCGAGCTGCTTCACGCTGTACCCGCGGGCGTAGATGCTCCACTGGGTGAAGTAGCCGATCTTCAGCGCGCCGGGGTTGCTCCCGCCGGGCTGGGTCTTGCCGGTGACGGCGTTCGACGCGGGGGAGACGTTGCCGGCCGCGTCTCGGGCCTTCACGGTGAAGGTGTACGAGGTGTCCGGAGCCAGGTTGCCCACGGTGGCGGAGGTGCCCGTGACGGTGGCGGCGAGCGCGGTGCCGTTGTAGACGTCGTAGGCGGTGACCCCGGTGTTGTCGGTGCTGGCGCCCCAGGTGAGCGAGACGCTGTTGGCGTCCGAGCCGGTGACCAGCGGGGTGCCGGGGGTGGTCGGTGCCTGGCGGTCCGGGTCGGTCGGCGGTTTGGTGGTGGCGGTGACCGGACCGGCGGCGGCCGAGCGGTTGCCCGCGGCGTCGAAGGCCTGGACGGTGAACTGGTAGGCGGTGCCGGCGGTCAGGCCCTGGACGGTGACCGCCGTGGTGGCGCCGTCCGTGGTGGCGACCTTGGTGGCGCCCTGGAACACGTCGTAGCCGGTGACCCCGACGTTGTCGGTGCTCGCCGTCCAGGCGAGGTCGACGGTGGTCTGGGTGGTGGTGCCGGCCTGGAGGCCGCCGGGTACGGTCGGCGCGCTCTGGTCCCCGCCGGCGCCGTCGCAGGGCTGGCCGTTCAGCTTGCAGTTGAGCAGCGGCTTGTAGGCGCCCGAGTAGGCGATGTTGAAGCCGAAGTTGTACGTGCCGCCCGGCGGCAGGTTGCCGGCCCAGCTGGGGTTCTTGACCGTGACGTGCGAACTCGCCGTGGTGTAGCTCGCGTTCCAGAGCGAGGCGACCGTGTTGGCGGCCGGCAGGTCGAACTCCAGGGTCCAGCCGGGCAGGGTGGCGCTGGAGCCGTTGGTGATGGTGTAGCTGCCCTCGTAGCCGGTGCTCCAGTCGCTGCCCTTCGTGAACGTCGCGGTGGCGGACCCGGCGGCGTGGGCGGCGGTGCTGGGCAGGGAGACGGCGAGCAGCGGGACGATCAGGGTCCCGGCCGCCAGCAGCGGCAGCTTGATCCGACGTCGGCGCATGGTTGTGGCTCCTGTCCTGGGGCCTCCGGGCATGCCGGGTCGCCCCGTTACCTGTGGGGAGGTGTCAGGTGCGTGGAGCAGCGTGCGGGAGCTCCGGGCCGTCGGGCGGCGCGGAACCGGAGACCTCCGGCCGTCGGGGTGCCGTCAGGATCCTGTGCTCCCCGAGGGTAGGGAGCCGGTCGGCAACTGGCAATAGGTCTGTACCAGTTGACGGTGGTGGACATGGCGGGCGGCGCGGCCGCCGGTCGGTGGGGCCGGGCGCGGACGCGCACCGGCGGCCGCCCCTGGTGCGGGACGGCCGCCGGTGCGCGGTGGTCCGGGCCTCAGCCGAAGGGGCTGGTCTCCGGCGCGGCGGCCGGTGCGGCCTCGGGGGCGGCGGGGGCGGGGGTGTCGGCCGGCAGCGGGGCGAAGGGGTTGAAGTCCGGAGGCGGGACCATCACGGGGGTGCCCTTGGGACCGCGCGCCGGGTCGTCCGGCCCGTCCTCGGCCGTCGGCAGGGTGACGGTCGGCGCGGGCACGGTCGGCGGCGCCGAGGGCGGCGGCGGCACGGCGGCGGGCGGCTGCGGGAGGGTGGTGCCGAACGGGTCGCTCGGCCGGTCCTCGGCCGTCACCGTGCCGAACGGGTCGGCGGCCCGGGTGGCGGCCGGTGCGGCCTCGGGGGCGGCGGGGGCGGGGGTGTCGGCCGGCAGCGGGGCGAAGGGGTCGAAGTCCGGCGGCGGGACCATCACCGGCGTGCCCTTGGGGCCCCGCTCCGGGTCGTCGGCGGTCCCGGGCACGGTGGTGTCGGTGAGCGTCGCGGCCTGCGGGGCGAAGGGGTCGAAGTCCGGCGGCGGGACCATCACCGGCGTGCCCTTGGGGCGCCGCTCCGGGTCGTCGGCGGTCCCGGGCACGGTGGTGTCGGTGAGCGTCGCGGCCTGCGGGGCGAAGGGGTCGAAGTCCGGCGGCGGGACCATCACC
>NZ_JBVHHE010000011.1:238551-278592 GCF_055561235.1 Kitasatospora sp. NPDC022856
CACCGGCGTGCCCTTGGGGCGCCGCTCGGCCGCCTCCGGGCTGTCGTCCGGCACCAGGAGGGGCTCGACGGGCGTCGGGTCGGCCTCGGGGGCGAAGGGGTTGAAGTCGGCCGGGGGGACCCGGACCGGCGTGCCGCGCAGGTGGACCGGCAGCGGCGTGGCGTCGTCCGGAACGGGCGCGGCGGCCTGCTCCGGGACGGCTTCGGCGGCGAACCCGGCCGTCGCGGCGAGCGCTTCGGCCCCCGGAGCGGGCGTCGGGGCCGGCGTCGGGGCCGGAACCGGGTACGGCTCGGCGGGGACGCCGTGGGCGGGGGGAGCGGCGGGCGCCGGCGCGAAGGCGCGGACCGGCGGGGTCAGCTGGCCGGCCACGCCGTCCCAGCCGAACTGGACGCTCTTCAGCAGCTCGGCGAAGGCCTCCGTGTACAGCTCCCAGTCCTGCTGCTGCGCCGTCGTGAGCTGGACGCAGAGCACCGAGACACCGTCCGGCAGCGGCACGAACGCCTCCACCACCGAGGTGACCGCCCAGCGGCGCCGGCCGTCGTCGGCGAGCGGACCGGGGACGGGGACGCTGCGGCCCTCGACCAGGACGGCGGCCGGGCCGGCCGGCAGCAGCACCGTCCAGACCTCGGCGTGCCGGCGGACGGTGGCCAGTTCGGTGGCCAGCCCGGAGATCGGCAGCGGGTGGCGGGCGAGCGAGACCACCAGGGTGGCCTCGGTCGGCCGGCCGGCCACCTCCAGGGCGCAGAGCCCGGCGTAGACCGTGCCCGAGGCGGTGATGGTGTCGGCCAGGGACGCGGCGATCACCGCGAAGTCGCGGCGCGGCGCCGGACCGGTGCCGCTGAACAGCTCCTCGGCGACCTCGGCCAGGTGCGCGGTCAGCTCGGCGGCGGCCGCACCGGTGGCCGGGTCGACGCCCTTGGCGGTGGCCACCGCGTCGGCCCCGGCCGGGCCGGCGGGCACGGTACGGGCGGAGACGCCGACCGGGCCGCCCGGGGAGGTCAGCGGGTGGAAGCCGGGCGGGACGACCAGGCGGACCTCGGCGCCGGCGCCGGTGGCGAGCTCCACCGGCTGCCGGGTCTGCTGTCCTGCGGCGAGCGCCGCCAGCGCGGCGGCGAACGGCGGCCGCAGCTCGGGGGCGGCGACCTCGCCGGCCACCGGCAGCCCGAACAGCGCGGCCGTGGCGGTGCCCCGGTCGGCCACCGCGCCGCGTACCGGGCCGCCGCCGTACCGCGCGAGCAGCGCGTCGCCGGCCAGCTCGGCCAGCGGGGCGCCGGTGCCCGGGCGGGCCGTCCCGGCGGTGACCACGGTGCCGAGCCGGTCGACGGCGTCGTGCACCGGACCGTTGGGCGCCAGTGGGAGGTTGAACAGGGCCTCGGCCGCCGGGTGGGCTCCGGCGGTCAGCGCCGTCAGCGAAGCCGCCGGGTGGCGCGAGGTGTGCTTCTCG
Organism: Kitasatospora sp. NPDC022856; assembly: GCF_055561235.1. Lineage (NCBI taxonomy): Bacteria > Bacillati > Actinomycetota > Actinomycetes > Kitasatosporales > Streptomycetaceae > Kitasatospora > Kitasatospora sp. NPDC022856. The sequence continues at coordinate 239,996 of NZ_JBVHHE010000011.1, forward strand.
AAGAGGGCTTCGGTGAGCGCGCCGAGCGTCGCGGACACCTGCTCCGCCGGGGCGAAGGGATTGGCCTCCGTGGTGAACTGGCCGTCCTGGGTCAACTGATGAGCCCCCCGCTCTGCTGCGTGTGCGTTGGTGGTTCGGCGGATCCGGCGCGCTCGTGACCGGCGCGGCGTCAGATCCGTGCCCATTCCTATCAGAGGCCGCCGCTGTGGCAGAACCGGCGTCCGCCGGTTCAGTTCGCGGGCTCGACCGCCAGCGCGGCGACCGCGTCCGCGATGCCGGGAACGGCGAACAGGCCCGCGAGTTCGCGCACCAGCCGCCCGGCCGGGCCGGCGGGGCGCTCGGCGGCGAAGAAGCCGGCGAGTTCGGCGGCCAGCGCGGGCTCCCGGGCGGCGGTCAGCGTCAGGGCCGCGACGAACTCCTGGACCAGGTGCAGCTGGAGCTCCTCCAGCGGCACCGAGCGCTCGCCCAGCCACTCCAGCGAGGTGATCTCGGCGTTGGCGATCCAGGCGCGGACGGTCAGCCGCAGGCCCGGACTCGGCGAGGGGACCGCCAGGTGGCTCAGGATCTGGTCGTGCGCGGCCCGCCGGACTTCGTCGATCACCGCCGACGTCCCGGCGCTGGCCGCCACCGAGCCGCCGCGCAGCAGCGCGGCGAAGCCGGGACCGTGGCTCTGCACGAAGTCCAGGTAGCGGCCCATCACCCGGTACAGCCGCTCGGAGAGCGGGCCGTCGGCGGGCTCCTCGAAGCGGCCGGCCAGCTCGCGGCCGGCCCGGCGCAGCGACTCCTCGTACAGCGCCTGCTTGCCGGGGAAGTAGTGGTAGACCAGCGGGCGGGAGGCGCCGGCGGCGGCCGCGATGTCGTCGATCGACACCTCCTCGGGCGGGCGCCGGCTGAAGAGGTCCAGGGCGACGGCGATCAGCTGCTCGCGCCGCTCGTCCACGCTGAGCCGCCGGCGCGGGCGCTCGCCGCCCTTTCCGGCCGGTGCGCCGGCGGCGGTGCCGCCGGGTGCCGCGAGGTCCGGGGTCGCGCCGTCCGGGGCGCCGGTGCGGCCGGCGGCCCGGCCGCTGCTCCGGGCGGTGCGCGGGGACGTGGGCGCCGCCGACGGCGTACGGGAAGCCATGGGCGTCACCCTATCCGGCCCGGGCGGCCGCCGTGGATCTTGTCCGCTGGCCGGGAACCGGGCCTACCGCGCCGGGTGCCGCTCCCGGTAGCGGCGGTACGCCTCCAGGCCGTCCGGCACGAACGCGTCGGCCGCCAGCCGGGCGTCCAGCTCCTCCGGGGTCAGCCAGGCGTGCCAGGCGACCTCGGACTCCTGCGGCGCGACCGGGCCGTCCCAGCGCGCCTCGTACAGGTCGCACCACCAGGAGAGCCCCTCCTGCCGGAACAGGAACTTGAACAGCGGGCGCGGCTCGATCCCGCTGACGCCGAGCTCCTCCTCGGCCTCGCGGACGGCGGCGCTCGCGTACGTCTCGCCGGCGCCGACCACGCCGCCGACGAACATGTCGTGGAAGCCGGGCGCGAACAGCTTGGTGTCGGTCCGCCGGTGCACGAAGATCCGCCCGGTCCGGTCGCGGACCAGGATGAACACGCAGCGGTGGGTCAGCCCCCGCCGGTACACCTCCCCGCGCGGGGCGGTCCCGATCACCCGGTCGTGCTCGTCGACGACGTCCAGCAGTTCATCCGCAGGGTTGGTCATGACGGACAGGTTAGGGTTTCCGGGCCCGGTTCGAACGCGGGCACGACAGGATTCGGACGACTCCGGGGGCGCGCGGTGACGGAGATCTGGGGCGAGACGGCCGAGGGCTTCGAGCCCGTACGGGAGGCCTTCTCGCGCAACTTCCAGGAGTACGGCGAGCTCGGCGCGGCGTTCGCGCTGTACGTGCGCGGGCGCAAGGTGGTCGACCTGTGGGGCGGCGACGCCCGGCCCGAGGTCGGTGGCCGGCCCGCGCCGGCCGTGCCGTGGACGGCGGACACCGCGCAGGTGCTGCGCTCGGTCACCAAGGGCCTGACCGCGACCACGGCGCTGCTGCTCGCCGAGCGCGGGCAGCTCGACCTGGACGCGCCGGTGGTCTCGTACTGGCCGGAGTTCGGCGCGGCGGGCAAGGGCGGGGTGCCGGTGCGCTGGCTGCTCTCGCACCAGGCCGGGGTGCCGGCGCTGGACGTGCCGCTGCGGCTGGAGGACGTGCTCACCTGGGAGCGGGCGGTCGCGGCCGTGGCCGCGCAGGCGCCGGCCTGGGAGCCCGGCACCGCGCACGGCTACCACCCGTACACCTTCGGCTGGCTGGTCGGCGAGGTGGTCCGCCGGGTCAGCGGGCGCACGGTCGGCCAGTACTTCGCCGAGGAGATCGCCCGGCCGCTCGGCCTCGACCTGTGGATCGGGCTGCCGGCCGGCGCCGCGCCGCGGGTCGGCCGGCTGGTGGACCTCCCCGCCCCGGAGGCCGCCCGGACCGGCCCGAGCGGGCTGCGCCTGCGCCCCAAGCAGGTGGTCCGGGACGCCTACCAGGACCCGGCCTCGCTGACCGCCCGGGCGTTCGCCTCGGTGCGGCCCGGGGTGGACCTCAACGACCCGGCGGTGCAGGCCGCCGAGATCCCCGGGGCGGGCGGGATCGGCACCGCGCGGGCGCTGGCCCGGTTCTACGCGGCGCTCGTCGGCGCGGCCGACCGGGAGGGCGGGGCGCCGGGCACGGTGCCGGCACCGTTGCTGGGGCCGGAGGTACTGGCCCGCGCGGCCGGGCCGGTGGTCAGCGGGCCGGACCGGGTACTGATCGTCAACTCGACGTTCGGCCTCGGCTTCTTCCGGCACGGCCCGACCGCGCTGATGGCCTCGCCGGCGAGCTTCGGCCACCCGGGCCGGGGCGGCTCGCTCGGCTTCGCCGACCCGGAGCTCGGCCTCGGGTTCGGCTACGTCACCAACGGCATGCAGCCCGGGGTGACGGGAGACGTCCGCTCCCGCCAACTGATCCACGCGGTGCGCGGCTGCCTCGGGCTGTCCTGAGCGGCGTCAGGCCTGGCCGGTCTCGAAGCGGCTGATCCGGTTGCCGTCGACGACGAAGCGCCAGGCGGTGCGCATCTCGCCCCAGGTCTCGTTGCTGTAGTTGGCGATCAGCGCGCGGCCGCCGTCCGACTCGGACTGGACGTCCATGTGGCCGCGGCTGGTGAAGATCTCACGGTCGATCCAGTCCGCCAGGTCACGGTCGGCGCCGTCGTCGGACATCGTGGCGTCCTCGGTGAGCAGGGCCGTGAAGGCCGCGCGGTCGTTGGCGTTGATCGCGGCGACGGCGGCCCGGACGGTCGGGTCGGAGAGCTTGGCGATGGCGATGGTCACGGTTTCTCCCAGGGTGAAGGGGGACGGGACTCCTGTCTAAGGCGTCCGCCGGGCGTGTCCGGGCATGTCGGCGGCGCGTCGGTGATTTTCGGTATTCATGTGCTTTGATCCCGATATGGGTGATTTGCTCGCGGAAGGGAGTCCCATGGGTCCGGCCGAACTGCTCGTCCTGGCGTTCCCCCGGCAGACCATCACCGTCGAGGCGGCCACCGTGTTCGGCAAGCTGCGCACCGGGGGCGACATCCGGGTGGTCGACTCGCTGGTGGTCACCCGGCACGTGGACGGGGAGGCGACGTACGGCGAACTCGCCGACTACGAGGACCTGCGCGGCATCGTCCCGGACGGGCACGCCGACCTGCCGCTGATCGGGCCGGAGGACGCCCAGGAGGCGGCCGAACTGCTGGTGCCGGGCACGGTGGCGCTGCTGGTGCTGATCGAGCACGTCTGGGCGCGGGAGGCCGCCGAGGCCCTGAGCGCCGTCGGCGGGCGGATCGCCTCGGGCGTCCGGATCCCGCCCGAGCACATCGACGAGGCCGTCCGCGCCGCCGAGGCGCACCGCGCGGCCGGGAAGTGAGGACGCCGTGATCCGATCCCCGGGGCCGATCCGGCCGGTGCGGGTGCAGCGGCCGGTGGGCGCGCCGCTGGTGCGCGGACCGGTGCTGGGCGCCGCGGCCGGCCGGCCGCCGGGCGGGCCGGTGGCCGAGGGCGCCGTATCGGTGAACGAGCCGGTGAAGGAGCCGGCGGACGGAGCGGCGGGTGCTCCGGCGGTCGGGCCGCAGATCGCGGACATGCTTTTCGACCTGGGCCGGCTGACCCGGCAGGGCCTGCTCACCCCCGAGGAGTTCGCGACCGCGAAGGCGCGGCTGCTCGGCGGGTGAGCTCGGGAGAACCGCGGTGCGGCGCCTCGCAGGGGCGCCGCGGCGCGGACCACGGGGAGTGGTGGCGGAGTGGGAAGTCGGCCGGTCCGACTTCCCGCTCCGCCTTTCGCGTCCGTCGGGAGCGCCCGGTGCCCGGCCGGGCGTCCGGCGCCCGGCCTAGAAGAAGCCCAGGGCGTCCGGGGAGTAGCTGACCAGCAGGTTCTTGGTCTGCTGGTAGTGCTCCAGCACGGCCTTGTGGTTCTCCCGGCCGATGCCGGAGTTCTTGTAGCCGCCGAACGCCGCGTGCGCGGGGTAGAGGTGGTAGCAGTTGGTCCAGACCCGCCCGGCCTGGATCGCCCGCCCGGCTCGGTAGGCGGTGGCGCCGTCCCGGCTCCAGACGCCCGCGCCGAGGCCGTACGGGGTGTCGTTGGCCTGGGCGATGCCGTCGTCGAAGTCCTCGAAGCGGGTGACCGAGAGGACCGGTCCGAAGATCTCCTCCTGGAAGATCCGCATGCTGTTCACGCCCTCGAAGACGGTGGGCGTCACGTAGTAGCCGCCGGCCAGCGAGCCGCCGAGGTCGGCCCGCTCGCCACCGGTCAGCACCTTGGCCCCCTCGGCCTGGCCGATCTCGATGTAGGAGAGGATCTTCTTCAGCTGGTCGTCGCTGGCCTGCGCGCCGACCTGGGTCGCGGTGTCCAGCGGGTCGCCCTGGCGGATCGCCCGCACCCGCTCCAGGCCGTCGGAGAGCAGGCGGTCGTAGACGGCGGACTGGATCAGCGCCCGGCTCGGGCAGGTGCAGACCTCGCCCTGGTTGAGGGCGAACATCGCGAAGCCCTCCAGGGTCTTGTCGTAGAAGGCGTCCTGCTCGGCCGCGACGTCGGCGAAGAACAGGTTGGGGCTCTTGCCGCCGAGCTCCAGCGAGACCGGGATCAGATTGCCGCTGGCGTACTGGGAGATGAGCCGGCCGGTGGTGGTCTCGCCGGTGAAGGCTATCTTCCGGATCCGGGGGCTGGAGGCCAGCGGGCGGCCGGCCTCCAGGCCGAAGCCGTTGACCACGTTGAGCACGCCGGGCGGCAGCAGGTCCGCGGTGAGCTCGACCAGCAGCAGGATCGAGGCCGGGGTCTGCTCGGCGGGCTTGAGCACCACCGCGTTGCCGGCCGCTAGCGCCGGGGCGAGCTTCCAGACCGCCATCAGGATCGGGAAGTTCCACGGGATGATCTGGCCGACCACGCCCAGCGGCTCGTGGAAGTGGTACGCCACGGTGTCCTCGTCCAGCTGGGAGAGGCCGCCCTCCTGGGCGCGCAGCGCGCCCGCGAAGTAGCGCAGGTGGTCGACGGCCAGCGGCAGGTCGGCGGCCAGCGTCTCGCGCACCGGCTTGCCGTTGTCCCAGGTCTCCGCGACCGCCAGCTCCTCCAGGTGGTCGGCGATCCGGTCGGCCATCCGCAGCAGCACCTGGGCGCGATCGGCGGGCGGGGTGCGGCCCCAGGCCGGGGCGGCGGCGTGGGCGGCGTCGAGCGCGGCCTCGATGTCCTCGGCGGTGCCGCGGGCGACCTCGGTGAAGACCTCACCGGTGACCGGGCTGGGGTTCTCGAAGTACTCGCCGCGGACCGGCGGCGTCCAGCGGCCGCCGATCCAGTGCTCGTAGCGGGGCCGGTAGGCGACGATGCTTCCGGGCTGGCCCGGGGGCAGGTAGACCGTCATGTGCTGGGTGTCTCCTCGCGCTGTCGGGGCACCGCCGCGGCACGCGGGCCGGGCGGTGCGCCGGGCCGCACCGGCGGCCCGGCGGAGGGGTGCGGCCGTGCACGCGGGCGGGGCGCCGCCGGGGCGCCCGCCGCTGGGCGTGTCGGACACGCCCTGGCACCCTAGCCGCGGACGGCGCCCCGCGGCTACCGTCCGTACGGGAGCGGTCCACGGAGGGTGCGCGTTCCGGCCGATTCCCGCCACGGCCGGGGCCGGGCGTTCGGGACCGCCCGGCCGGCGCGGGGCGGTCCGGTTCAGGCAGACTGGTACCGGCCGGTGCGCGACTCCCAGCTGAGGTAGCCGGCCAGCCAGGTGACCAGGCCGTCGGCGTACCGCCCGGCGATCGCCCGCTCCACCCGGGCCAGGCCCAGCTCCCGGAAGACGTCGGGGAGTTGGGCGTGCAGCTGGCGGCAGCGCTCGACCATCAGCTGGGCCTCGGCCATCACCACGGCGCAGGCCTCCTCGGCCGAGCAGCGGCGCTCCCGCTGCACGATCATCACCAGGTTGTTGACGTCGCCGCGCGGGGCCTCCAGGGGGAAGGACCGGACGTCGTTGCTGAGCGAGGGGATGTCGGCGGCGAGCTGGCGCAGTTGACGCAGGACCGGGTGGTGGAGCACGGCGGCGGGCACCTCGAAGTTGCCGAGCCGCTCCACCATGTCGAAGATCGTCTCCATCGCGGCGGTGCCTCGCCTGAGCACCAGGTACCCGTCGCGGTCCGGCGGGCGCGCGGAGATCCGTCCGGCGGCCTCGGCCGGGTGACTGGCCAGGTACCACTCCCAGTTGTAGGCCGCGCGGGCCTGCCAGCGGGCGGGCATGCCGCTCACGCTGCGGTCCCAGAGGTCCGCGAACGCCGTCTCGACGGGGGAGGAGGCGTTGGGGCGGGCGCCGTGCAGGACGGCGATCAGCCGCTCGCAGATCGGGGCGACCTCGGTGGGGCGCCGGCCCAGCGGGCCGTCGAACTGGTCGTCGAAGAGGAAGTAGAAGCCCATCAGGTCGGCGGCCAGGGCGAGTTCGTCCGGCCCCGAGTCCGGGTAGCCGAGGGCGGCGAGGTCGACCACGTCCCAGTGGGCGTAGGAGGGGTGCGCCGGATCCGGGAGCAGCGGATGCCGGGTCAGCCAGGCGCGGTGCAGCTCGGCGGCGTTCGGGCCGTGCGGGCTGCGGCGGTGCGGGAACGGAATCTGAAGTGAGGTGTCGTCAGACATCGGACTCCCGGTGCGGCGGAGGGTGGGGGCGCTGGCGGTACTCGTGCTGATTGTGGGGGAGTTGGTGCGGCGGGTTTCCATCAGGGGGTCCCACAAGGAAGATCAACTCGGTGGGAATGCCGTAGAGTATCGGATGCAATGATCGGACGTTAGGGATATAGGGCAATTGCCCTTGGCAAGCCGTCCGAACCCTCAATCTCGGCCCCAGCCTGCGCGAATGCTGCGCAACGCGCCCTCAGCGGCGCTAATCTCGGCTCCACGGGCAGGGAACGGTGAGGCGGAGGCACGACGGTGACCGAGCAGCGACACGAACTTCGGGCGGAGGCGGCCGGCGCGGAGAAGCAGGACGCGGACGCCCTGTCACCCCGGGTCAGGCTGCGCGACCGCGACGCCGAACTCCGGTCGGCCGAAGCCGCGGTGGAGAAGCTCTGCCGGGAGTTCGCGGCCGGCGGCACCGAGATCGGCGAGCTGCTCACGTTCTCCGGCCGCCCCGGCATCGGCAAGACCAGCCTGCTCCACGAGGTCCGCCGGATCGCCAAGCTCCGCGAGGGCGCCACGGTGCTCTTCGCCCGCGGCGGCGAGCGCCAGTTCAACGAGCCGTACCACGTCCTGCGCCAGCTGCTCCAGCCCGTCCTCGGCGACCTCGCCCCCGACGAGTTCCGGCAGGTGATGGGCACCTGGGAAGAGGTCGTCGGACCGGCCATGGGCCTCAAGCAGCCGAAGAGCGGGGCCCGCCGACTCGATCCGCAGGGCGTGCGCGACGGCCTCGACTACGTCCTCACCCAGCTCGCCCCGCGGCGCGCCCCGCTGGTGATGATCGTCGACGACCTGCACTGGGCCGACCTCGAATCGCTCGGCTGGCTCACCCAGTTCGCCGTCCGGGCCCGCGAGTTGCCCGTCCTGCTGGTCTTCGCCTACCGGGAGGACGCCGCCGACTGGCAGCCCGAGGCCCAGGACCAGCGGTGCGCCGTCACCGGGCTCGCCACCCGCCGGCACGAGCTCAGCAGGCTCTCGCTGGTCTCCGTCACCGACATGATCCGCGCCGAGTTCGGGGCGAAGGCCGAGGACTCCTTCTGCTACGAGTTCTGGAACGTCGTCAACGGCAATCCCTACGAGGCCGTCGCCCTGCTCGACCAGGTCCGCGACCAGGCGCTCGAACCGGTCGAGGAGAACTCCCAGCAACTGCGCGAACTCGCCGTCGACGCCACCGGGATGACCCTCAAGCGCTGGCTGGACCGGCTCGGCGCGACCACCCTGCGGTTCGCCTGGGCCGCCGCGATGCTCGGCACCGACATCCGGCCCGAGCTCGCGGCCCGGATCTCCACCCAGAGCGCCGAGGGCTCCCGCGAATCCATCAAGCAGCTGCGCCGCCAGCGCGTCCTCACCCAGACGCCCAACGGGAACCTGGAGTTCGTCCACCCGCTGATCGGCAGCTCGATCTACAACACCATGCCGGAGTCCACCCGCACCGGGATGCACGGCGTGGCCGCCGCCGAGATCGAGAACGCCGGACTCGGCCTGCTCGCGGCCTCCCGCCACCTGGTGGAGACCTTCCCCGGCGAGGGCGACGACCGCACCGTCCGCAAGCTGCGCCGGGCCGCGCAGGAGCACCTGATGATCGGCGCGCCCGAGGCCGCCCAGCGCTGCCTGCACCGCGCGCTCGCCGAGCCGCCGGACGACGAGGACCGCGCCGAGGTGCTCTACGAGCTCGGCTGCTCCGCCCTGCTGACCGACCCCGGCGCGACCGTCAACCAGCTGCGGCTCGCGCTCGACCCCGAGGAGGGCCCGCTGCGCCCCGCGCTGCGGGTGGACGCCACCTTCCGGCTCTCGGAGGTCCTCGCGCACAGCGGCCAGCTCGGCGAGGCCGCGCGGGTCTGCCAGGAGGAGGCCGAGCAGACGGTCGGCGACCCGGCCGGTCGGCTCCGGCTGGAGGCCGCCTCGTTCATGTGGCACGCCTACCGCAAGTCCGAGGAGGACGGGCCGGGCCGCTCGGAGCGGCTGGGCGCGCTCTGTCGCAGCCTCACCGGCCGCGAGGCCGCCGACCGGGCGGTCCTCGCGTTGCGTGCCTGGGACCTCACCCTGCGCGGCGAGCCCTCCGCCGAGGTGCTGCGCCACGCGGACCAGGTGCTCGACCAGGGCCGGCTGCCCAAGGGCCTCGGCTGGACCGACAACACCTGGGGCTTCGAACTGCCCGCCACGCTCGGTCTCTCGTACACCTACAGCGACCGCATCGCGCAGGCCGAGCGGCTCTTCGGGGACGCCATCGTCCAGTTCGAGGTGGCCGGCTGGAGCGGCGCGCACCGCGGCTTCGCGTACTTCCTGATGGGCCTGGCCCGGTTCCGCCGGGGCCTGCTCGCCGAGGCCGAGGACTTCCTGCGCCGCGCGCTGCGGCTCTCCGAGCGGATCGGCCCCAAGCTGCCGCTCGCCTGGGACGCGGTCGGCGTCCTGGTGGACACCCTGATCGCCCGCGGCCGGATCAACGAGGCCTGGGAGCTCGCCAGCGGCTTCGGGTTCAGCCCGCCGTACCACGAGACCGCGATGGTGCTTCCGGACGCGGCCTCGCTCTACGGCAAGCTGCTGCTCGCCAAGGGCCGCAATGCCGGGGCCGCCGCCGCGCTCACCCAGGCCGGTGCCCAACTGGACGCCCGGGGCTGGCACAACACCGTCTGGGCGCCCTGGGCCGGCCACCTCGCCATCGCGCTCGCGCAGGACGAACCCGACAGCGCCCGCGCCTACGCGGAGCGGTCCGTCCGCGACGCCCGCCGCTTCGGCACCGCCTCGGCGATCGGGACCGCGCTGCGGCTGCACGCCCAGATCGAGGACGGTCAGCAGGCGGTGGAGCTGCTGGAGCAGGCCGTTCGCCACCTCGGCCAGTCGCCCGCCGGGTACGAGCACGCCGTCGCCCTGGTGGAGCTCGGTGCCGCGCTGCGCCGGGTCGGCCGGCTGGAGGACGCCCAGGAGTACCTGTACCAGGGCATCGAACTGGCCCAGCACTGCGCCGCCGACGGCCTGGTCGAGCAGGCCCGCCGCGAGCTGGCCAACTACGGCCTGCGGCCCAACCGGCTGGCGGACGTCCGGGAGATCCTCAGCCAGCCCGAGTGGGACGTCGCCCGGCTCGCCGTCCGCGGATTGCCGGCCCAGCGGATCGCCGAGGAGCTCGGCGTCCACCTGAGCCTGGTCAACCGGCGGCTGGCGGCCGTCTACCGCAAGGCGGGCAGCGGGCCGGACGGCCTGGCCTCGGCCCTCGGCATGCCGCCCGAGCAGCCCGGCAGTGCGGACTAGCCCGGCGGCACGGACCCAGCACGGCACCAGGGATCAGCACGACGAACCAGCCCGGCGGTACGGGCCGACGCGGCGCCTGGGGGAGCGGCGGGTCGGACCGGTACCCCGGGGCGGTGCGCGCGGCGCGGCGGAGCGGCGCCGCGCGAGGGACCGGCGGACGGCAGTGGGACAACGGCGCGCGGGGGCGACATGAGCGCCCTCGCCACCGGCCCGCTGACTAGGCTGGCCCACGGGGCTGCGGGCCCCGGACGGACCCGGTACCAGGGGCCGCGGCACGCCGCGGCCGTCAGTGAGGAGCAGGACATGTCGACGCCCCCGGCGAACGGCTCGCAGCCGACCAGCGTGCGGCACGAACCCCTCGAACCCGCGGGCGCAGGCGCCGCGATCGAGCGCTGGACCCTACGGGCCGGCCCGTACGAGGCGAGCGTGCTGACCCTCGGCGCCACCCTGCACACCCTGAGCGGCCCCGACCGGGCCGGCCGGACCGGGCAACTGCTGCTCTCCTCCGACCGGTTGGCCGAGATCCTCGGCCCGGCCCGGCACTACGGCACCGTCGTCGGCCGCTACGCCAACCGCATCGACGGCAGCAAGGTCACCATCGACGGGGAGGAGCACCCGCTCGCCCCGACCGGCGGCGGCATGACCCTGCACGGCGGCCCGGACGGCTTCGCCCACCGGATGTGGGAGGCCGAGGAACTGCCCACCGGTGTCCGGCTGCGCCTGCACAGCCCCGACGGCGACCAGGGGTTCCCCGGCGCGCTCGACGTCACCGTCGACTACACACTGACCTCCGCCGGCGAGCTGACGATCGCCTACCGCGCCGTCACCGGCCGGCCGACCGTGATCAACCTGACCAACCACGCGTACTTCAACCTCGCCGGCGAGGGCAACGGGGACATCCTCGGCCACCTGCTCACCCTCGACGCCGACGCCTACACCCCGGCCGACGAGCGCCAGATCCCCTACGGCCGCACCGAGCCGGTGGCCGGGACGCCGTTCGACTTCACCGTCGCCCGGCCGATCGGCAAGTCGGTGCACGACGAGCACCCGCAGCTGACCGGTCCCGGCGGCTACGACCACAACTGGGTGCTGCGCCCGCGTCCGGCCGACGGCACCCCCGCCCGGGCGGCGCTGCTGGAGGAGCCGGTCGGCGGCCGCACGCTGGAGGTACTGACCACCGAGCCGGGGCTGCAGGTCTACACGGCCAACAAGTTCCAGGGCGCGGTGACCGGCGCGAGCGGCGTCCCGTACGGGCCGTTCGCCGGGATCGCGCTGGAGACCCAGCACTTCCCGGACTCCCCGCACCACCCGGACTTCCCCAGCACCGAGCTGCGGCCGGGGGAGGAGTTCCGCTCGACGACCGTGCTGCGCCTCGGCGTGAGCTGAGCCGGCCCGGTGGCGGCGCGGGGCCCGTGGCGGCCCCTGGCCCCCTAGCCCCGCCTCTCGCCCCCGGTGAGGCTCCTCGCCCCCCGGAGCCCGGCCGGCCGCGCCATGAGCCGGCCGGGCCGGGCCGTCAGCGTGCCGGGAGCTCCCGGCGCATGCAGAGCCGGGGCCAGCGGTCCAGGCCGTGCTCGGCCTCCCGGCGGCGGATCTCCCGCAGGCCGGGGGTGATCTCGCCGTCGGCGAGCGGCCGGAAGCCGCAGCGCGCGTAGTAGGGCGCGTTCCACGGCACGTCGGCGAAGGTGGTGAGGGTCAGCGCGGGCGCGTCGGTGCCCGCCGCGAGGTGCTCGATCAGCGCCCGCCCGATCCCCCGCCGCGCGTGGCCGGGGTGGACCGAGACCTGTTCGACGTGCAGGGCGCCGTCCACCGGCTCGGCCAGCAGGTACGCGACGGGTGTTCCCCAGGCGCCGGGCGCGACCAGCGCGACGCCCTCGTCCAGGTAGCGGGCGAGTTCCTCCGGGGTGGGCGGCTCGTCCTCGGCGATCTCCGGCATCCCGACGGCGGCGAACGGCGCCCCGGCGGCCCGTTCCAGTGCGCACAGCAGCGGCAGGTCTTCTCGCGTGGCGGCTCGGATCAGCATCCGTCCAGTCTGCTGCAAGGGCCTTGCCGCAACCCAGCGTATTTTCCGACGGTCGGGTAACAGGGCGAACCGGACATAAGGATTCAGGGTCTTCGCCTGTCAACTACCGTGCGGCAACGTCCAGGACACGTGGGCGTAACGATCGGCGATTCTTGCAGAAACTTGCTGCAAGGGCTTTCGGTGACGATTGCGCCGCTGTTAACTTCCTTCCCGAGCCCGACCGCGGTAACGGTGCGGTCGGGGCGAGGCAGCCATTATGCGCCTGTCTCACACATCTCGGGCACCCCCACCCCTCCCAAGGAGTTCTCATGCGGCGTGGCATCGCGGCCTCTGCCCTCGTTGTGGCCCTCGCGGTCTCGATGGCTGCCTGTGGCAGCAGCGGCTCCAGCTCGGACGGCAAGGCCGACGGGCCGGTCACCCTCACGTACTGGGACACGTCCAACGCGACCAACGAGGCGCCGAACTACCAGGAACTCGCCAAGAAGTTCGAGGCTGCCAACCCGAACGTCAAGGTCGACTTCGTCAACGTGCCGTTCGACCAGGCGCAGAACAAGCTCCAGACCGCCATGGGGGCCAAGGGCGCGCCGGACGTCTTCCGCGCCGAGGTCGGCTGGACCGCCGCCTTCGCGAAGGCCGGCTACCTGGAGCCCCTCGACGGCACCCCGGCCGCCGTCGACTCCGCCGCCTTCCAGCCCACCCTGGTCCAGCAGGCCAAGTACGGGGGCAAGATCTACGGCATCCCGCTGGTCACCGACACCCTGGGCCTGCTCTACAACAAGGAGCTCTTCACCAAGGCCGGCATCACCGCCGCGCCGAAGACCTGGGACGAGCTGAAGACCGCCGCCGCCACCGTCAAGGAGAAGGCCGGCGTGGACGGCTTCTGGCTGAAGGCCGCCGACGGCTACTACGCGATGCCGTTCCTGTTCGGCGAGGGCACCGACACCGTCGACGCCGCCGGCAAGAAGATCACCGTCACCTCGCCCGAGGCCGTCAAGGGCATCGAGACCTACAAGTCGATGTTCACCTCGCCGGGCACCGCCAAGGCCGACGTCACCACCGACGCCTACGCGCACATGATGGACGCCTTCAACAGCGGCAAGGTCGCGGCGATCATCCAGGGCCCCTGGGAGATCACCAACATCTACAAGGGCTCCGCGTTCGCCGACAAGACCAACCTCGGCATCGCCCCCGTCCCGGCCGGCTCCGGCGGCAAGTCCGGCGCCCCCACCGGCGGCCACAACATCTCGGTCTACGCGGGCGCCGACAAGGCCCACAAGGCCGCGGCGGAGAAGTTCGCCGCCTTCATGACCTCGGCCGAGAGCCAGGCCTTCATCGCGCAGAAGAACTCCACCCTGCCGACCCGCGCCGACGCCTTCACCCCCGAGGTCAAGGCCGACCCCGGCATCGCCGGCTTCCAGGCCGTGCTGGACAGCGCCCGGCCGCGCCCCGAACTGCCGGAGTACAGCTCGCTGTTCGCCTCGCTCGGCACCAACCTCGGCAAGGTGGTCCAGGGCACGTCCACCCAGGACGGCCTGAACACCGTGGCCACCGACTACGCCAAGCTCCTCCCGGGCTTCGCCAAGTAGTCACCCGGCCGTCCGGCCCGCCGCCACCTCCCGGCGGGCCGGACGGCCAGACCCTTAGCAGCAGTCGCCGAAGCGAGGCGGCGGACCTCCTCCGAGAAGGTGTCGAACAATGTCAGTCGCCGTGCAGGGCGCCACCGGCCAGGGCAGCCGGGAGCGCGATCCGCGTCCGGGCCTGATGGAGCGCCTCAAGCGCTCGTACGCCAAGCACTGGTACGCCTACGCGATGATCGCGCCGGTCGTGCTGGTGCTGGGCGTGCTGGTGATCTACCCGCTGGTCCAGGGCGTGTGGCTCACCCTCACCGACGCCAACAGCCTCAACTCGGCCCGCACCATCGGCGCCAACGAGATCCCGGCGACCTACCAGTTCGTCGGCTTCGACAACTACGCCGACATCCTCTGGGGCCCCGGCTCGTACGACCGCTTCTGGTCGCACTTCGTCTGGACCATCGCCTGGACCGCGATCTGCGTCGCCCTGCACTACACCCTCGGCCTCGCCCTCGCGCTGCTGCTCAACCAGAAGCTGCGCGGGCGCACCGCCTACCGGCTGCTGCTGATCCTGCCCTGGGCCGTGCCGACCTTCGTCACCGTCTTCTCCTGGCGGCTGATGCTGGCCGACGGCGGCGCCCTGAACAGCGTCCTCGGCTTCCTGCACCTGCCCGAACCCAGCTGGCTCTCCGACCCGTTCGCGCAGAAGGCCGCCGCGATCCTGGTCAACACCTGGGTCGGCGTGCCGTTCATGATGATCTCGCTGCTCGGCGGCCTGCAGTCGATCCCCGCCGAGCTGTACGAGGCCGCGGAGATGGACGGCGCCTCCGCCTGGCAGCGCTTCCGGTACGTCACCCTGCCCGGGCTGCGCACCGTCTCCTCCACGGTCGTCCTGCTCGGCGTGATCTGGACGTTCAACCAGTTCGCGGTGATCTTCCTGCTGTTCGGCACCGGCGCGCCGGACGCCCAGTTGCTGGTCACCTGGGCGTACTACCTCGGGTTCGGCCAGCAGCCGCGGGACTACGCGCAGTCCGCCGCCTACGGCGTCATCCTGCTCTCCATCCTGATCGTCTTCACCACCTTCTACCGGCGCTGGTTGGCCCGCAACGAGCAGGCCAACGGCTGACGCCCCGTACCCCAGCGACCCACGAAGGCAGGTAGCACGATGAGTACCACCACCGAACGACCCCGCGTCGCCGCCACCGCGGCGAGCGCCCCCGCCACCGCCGGGAAGGTACGGCCCCGCGGCCGGAAGTCCCCGCTCGCCACCGCGCTCTCGCACGGCGCGCTGATCACGGCCAGCCTGATCGCGCTCTTCCCGGTGCTGTGGATCCTGTACGTCTCGCTCGGCCCGGGCAAGACGGACTACCTCCACCCCGGCGACATCCTCGACAAGATGACGCTGTCGAACTACACGACGGTGCTGAACGACACCGACTTCTTCACCTGGTTCGGCAACTCGCTGATCGTCGCCGGCGTCACCACCGTGATCGGCGTGATGTTCGCCGCCACCACCGGCTACGCCGTCTCCCGGATGCGCTTCCCCGGGCACCGGCCGCTGATGTGGTCGCTGCTGGTGACGCAGATGTTCCCGATCGCCGTGCTGATCGTGCCGATGTACACGATCATGTCGACGCTCGGCCTGCTGGACACCCACCTCGGCCTGGTCCTGGTGTACTCCACCACCACCGTCCCGTACTGCGCCTGGCTGCTCAAGGGCTACTTCGACACCATCCCGGTGGAGATCGACGAGGCCGGCCGGGTCGACGGGCTGAGCCCGATCGGCACCTTCTGGCGGCTGATCCTGCCGCTCGCCCGCCCGGGCCTCGCGGTGGCCGCGTTCTACTCGTTCCTCACGTACTGGGCCGAGGTGCCCTTCGCGTCGACCTTCATGCTCAGCTCCGACAACTACACGCTCTCGGTGGGCCTGCAGACCTTCGTGAGCGAGCACGACTCGCAGTGGAACCTGATGGCCGCGACCGCGGTGATGATCGCGATCCCGTCCGCGCTCTTCTTCTACCTGGTGCAGCGTCACCTGGTGACCGGCCTGACCGCCGGCGCCTCGAAGTCCTGACCTGCCACCCGCTCACCACTAGTCCCCAAGGGATACCGTCCATGACCCAGAACCTGGCCGACACCTCCCGGCCCGCCGCCGACGCCACCGCCCACGAGGCAAGCACCGGCGCGTCCAGAGGCTGGTGGCGGGATGCGGTCATCTACCAGGTGTACCCGCGCAGTTTCGCCGACTCCAACGGCGACGGCATGGGCGACCTGCCCGGCATCCGCAGCCGTCTGCCCTACCTGCGCGACCTCGGCGTGGACGCCGTCTGGCTCTCGCCGTTCTACGCCTCCCCGCAGGCCGACGCCGGCTACGACGTGGCCGACTACCGCGCGGTGGACCCGATGTTCGGCACCCTGCTGGACGCCGACGCGCTGATCCGCGACGCGCACGGGCTGGGCCTGCGGATCATCGTGGACCTCGTCCCCAACCACTCCTCCGACCGGCACGAGTGGTTCCAGCGCGCCCTGCGCGAGGGCCCGTCCTCCCCGCTGCGCGAGCGCTACCACTTCCGCCCCGGCAAGGGCGAGAACGGCGAGCTGCCGCCCAACGACTGGGAGTCCATCTTCGGCGGCCCGGCCTGGACCCGCACCGAGAACCCCGACGGCACCCCCGGTGACTGGTACCTGCACCTGTTCGCGCCCGAGCAGCCCGACTTCAACTGGGAGAACGGGGCCGTCGCCGACGAGTTCCGCTCGATCCTGCGGTTCTGGCTGGACATGGGCGTCGACGGCTTCCGGATCGACGTCGCCCACGGCCTGGTCAAGGCCCCCGGCCTGCCCGACATCGGCGGCGGCGACCAGCTGAGGCTGCTCGGCAACGACGTCATGCCGTTCTTCGACCAGGACGGCGTGCACGAGATCTACCGCAGCTGGCGGAAGATCCTCGACGAGTACCCGGGGCAGCGGATCGGCGTCGCCGAGGCGTGGACCCCGACCGTCGAGCGCACCGCCAACTACGTGCGCCCCGACGAGCTGCACCAGGCCTTCAACTTCCAGTACCTGGGCACCTCCTGGGACGCCGCCGAGCTGCGCTCGGTGATCGACCTGTCGCTCGACTCGATGCGCCCGGTCGACGCCCCCGCCACCTGGGTGCTCTCGAACCACGACGTCACCCGGCACAGCACCCGGTTCGCCAACCCGCCGGGCCTGGGCACCCAGATCCGCACCCCCGGCGACCGCGCGCTCGGCCTGCGCCGGGCCCGCGCCGCCACCCTGCTGATGCTCGCGCTGCCCGGCTCGGCGTACGTCTACCAGGGCGAGGAGCTCGGCCTGCCGGACGTCACCGACCTGCCCGACGAGGTCCGCCAGGACCCGTCCTTCTTCCGCAAGGCCGGCCAGGACGGCTACCGCGACGGCTGCCGGGTGCCGATCCCGTGGTCCGGCACCGAGGCCCCGTACGGCTTCGGCCCGACCCCGGGCGGCCCCAGCTGGCTGCCGCAGCCGGCCGAGTGGGCCGGACTCAGCGTCGAGGCGCAGACCGGTGACCCGACGTCGACCCTGGAGCTCTACCGCAGCGCGCTGGCCATCCGCCGGGAGCAGTCCGGGCTGGGCGCCGGCACCGGGGTCGAGTGGCTGGCGAGCCCCGAGGGCACCCTGGTCCTCCGCCGCGGCTCCTTCGTCTGCACGGTGAACACCACCGCCGAGCCGGTGCGGATACCCGCGCCGGGCCGGCTGCTGCTGTCCTCCGCGGACGCCGCGCCGGAGGCCGCCGACGCCGGCGGCGAAGCGGTCCTCGGACCGGACAGCACCGACTGGTGGGCGGTCTGACGTGGTTGCAATAGGCTCTGGGACCGTGACTACGGCGCGACTATCAGACATCGCGGCGCAGGCGGGGGTCAGCGAAGCCACCGTCTCCCGCGTACTCAACGGCAAGGCGAACGTTTCCGCCGCCACCCGGCAGACCGTGCTGGCGGCGCTGGACGTGCTCGGCTACGAGCGGCCGACCAGGCTGCGCCAGCGCAGTGCGGGACTGATCGGGCTGATCACCCCGGAACTGAGCAACCCGATCTTCCCCGCGCTGGCCCAGGTGATCGAGCAGGTGCTGAGCCGGCACGGGTACACCCCGGTGCTCTGCACCCAGACGCCCGGCGGCTCCACCGAGGACGAACTGGTGGAGATGCTGGTCGACCGGGGCGTGGCGGGCATCGTGTTCGTCTCCGGCCTGCACGCGGACACCACCGCCGACCACGACCGGTACGCCCGGCTGACCGGCCGGCAGGTGCCGTTCGTCCTGATCAACGGCTTCAGCGAGAAGATCGACGCGCCGTTCATCTCGCCGGACGACCGGGCCGCGATGTGGATGGCCGTCCAGCACCTGGCCGAGCTCGGCCACGAGCGGATCGGCCTCGCGGTCGGGCAGAAGCGGTACGTCCCCGTGCTGCGGAAGATCGAGGGCTTCACGGCGGCCCTGCGGGAGGTCCTCGGCCGGACCGAGGAACAGGCCCGGGAGCTCGTCCACCACACGCTGTTCAGCGTGGAGGGCGGGCACGCGGCAGCCGGCGCACTGCTCGACAAGGGCTGTACGGCGATCGTCTGCGGCAGCGACATGATGGCGCTCGGGGCGATCCGCGCGGTGCGCCAGCGGGGGCTGTCCGTGCCGCAGGACGTCTCGGTGGTCGGGTTCGACGACTCGCCGCTGATAGCTTTCACCGAGCCGCCGCTGACCACCATCCGCCAGCCGGTCGAGGCGATGGCCACCGCCGCCGTCGACGCCCTGCTGGAGGAGGTCGGCGCGAACGCCGCCCAGCGCGGTGAGTTCATGTTCCAGCCGGAGCTGGTGATGCGCGGTTCCACGGGCGCCTGCGCCCGCTGAGACGACGACCGGGGCCCCGGAGGACGATCCAGTCCTCCGGGGCCCCGTCCTGTCCGCCCTCAGCCCTCCTGCGCGGTCGGGCGCTGCTGTCCGGTCCGCTGCCCGTCGGCGGCCTCGCCGGTCCGGCTCTCGGTGCGCCGCCCCCGGGCGAGGTAGTCGCGCAGGATCAGCTCCACGGCGTCCTGCGGGTTCCTGGTGCCGGAGAGCATCATCGCGTCGATGGCGAGATTGGCGTCGAGCGTGACGGTGACCTGGGCCATGTGACTCCTCCTCGGGTGCAGAGCAGCAGCATGCCCGCCGGGCCCGGGTTTGGCCATGCCCGGGCCCGGGCCCGGGCCGTCCCGCGCGCGGGCGTGCCGGAGCCCCCGGGGAGGAGCGACCAGACTCTCCCCGGGGGCTGCGGCGGGTGGCGCGGACCGCGCGCGGGATCAGACCCGGCCGGCGAAGTCCGGGGCCCAGTTGGCGATGGTCTGGGTCCGCACGCCCACGCTCGGGTTGGCGGCCTCGACGTACTTGCCGTCGCCGATGTAGAGCGCGACGTGGTAGACGCCCGAGTCCTGGCCGTTGTTGGACCAGAACAGCAGGTCGCCGGCCTTGAGGGCGTCCAGCGAGACGTGGGTGCTGGCGGCGGCCTGGTCGGCGGCGACCCGCGGGACGGAGACGCCCGCGGCGCGCAGCGCGGCCTGGGTCAGGCCGGAGCAGTCCCAACCGCCGTTGCCGGTACCGCCGTAGACGTAGGCCTGGCCGACCTTCGACTGGGCGAAGGAGACCGCGGCGGCCATGCTGCCGGTGGCGGCCTGGGCCGGCGCCTCGGCCGACGCCTGGGCGGCGGGCTTGGCGGCCGGAGCCTGGGTCTGCGCGGCCGGCTTGGTGGCGGTCGCGGTGGAGCCGTCGGCCTTGCCGGTGGCGCCCGAGGAGCGGTTGAACCAGTCGAAGCCCTGGCCGGACTCGTCCGAGGCCCGGGTCTTCGCGCGGTCGCCCAGGCTCAGGTGCTGGCCCGGGTAGATGCGGTGCGGGCCGTCGCCGAGGGTGCCGCGGTTGAGCTCGTAGAGCCGCTCCCAGCCGCCCTGGACGTTGTTCTTGTCGGCGATCGAGGAGAGCCAGTCGCCCGCGACCACGGTGTAGTCGGAGGAGGCCTGCGCGTCCTGACGGTACTGCTGCCAGTTCCGGCCCTGCGACTGCTGGGCGGAGTCGGCGGCGGCCGGGGTCTCGGCGGCCTTCGGGGCGGCCTTGGGCGCGGCCGGCTTGGCGGCGGGGGCGGGGGTCTGCGCCGGGGCCGGGGTGGCCTTCGGGGCGGCCGGCTTGGCGGCGGTCGCGGTGTCGACGGCGGCCGGGGTGCCGCCCTTGGTCAGACCGGCCTGGACGGAGCAGACGGGCCAGGCGCCGGGGCCCTGGACGGCGAGCACCTTCTCGGCGACCGCGATCTGCTGGTCCTTGGTGGCGAGGTCGGCACGCGCGGCATAGCTGGTGCCGCCGAACGCCGCCCAGGTGGAGTTGGTGAACTGGAGGCCGCCGTAGAAACCGTTGCCGGTGTTGATGCTCCAGTTGCCGGTGCTCTCGCACTGGGCGACCTTGTCCCAGGTGGCGACCGAGGCGGCCGAGGCGGAGCCGGCGGTGAGGCAGGGGATGGTGAGGCCGATACCGACGACGCCGAGGGTGGCGATCGCTCGGCGCGTGCGGCCGGACAGGCGGGTGCCGTTGGTGGGCAGCATGGTGACGCGGTCCTCTCCCACGCCTGCGAGGTGAGCTGTCGGATTCGGGCTGGAGTTGCCCGGCCGCGCTGTGGACGCGGCTTCACCCCTAGCCCCGAACCGGTACGAACCGGTCCCGGGCGACTTACCTGTGGTTCCCCCGCTCCTGCCGTGGTGCGTTCTGCGCTGCCAGCGCACCCGACGGCAGGACTCGGCGTTGCGGGTGGGCTGGGTCCGTGTGGCCACGAACGGGGAGCACGTTAAGCAGACTTAAGTTCAAACCGCAAACATGTGTGACGGTCATCACAGTTTATGAAGAGCGTGCTAAATGGCTGTCCACCATGATCAGAAATGACCGATTTCGCGCAACGCCCGTCGGAGTCACGGCAACTGCCTATGCTTCAGGGCAGCAGGACCGACGCGGCCGTCTGGGGGGAGGGCTTCGCAGCGATGGCCATGGACGAGGGTCCGGAGGCCGGTGCGCCGGCCGAGCGGCCGCGTGGAACGCACCGCCGGGCAAAACACCGCAGAGCGGACATCCCGCCCGCCGAGCCCCGAACTCCCCTGCCCCGGCGGACGATGCTGCGCTGGCTCGCCGTCGGCACGGTCTTCGCGGCGGTCGGCGGCGAGGAGGCACTGCGGCGCTCCCTGGACGGCCGCTCCGCGCCCGTCGCCGCCGCGGAGGGCCCCGCCACGGGGCCGGGAGCGGCCGACCCGGCCGCGGAGCACCGGCACGGCGCCGCGTCGCCGTCCGGGACGCCCGGGGGCGCCCCCGACGGCGCCCCCGCCGAGGGGACGGCCGCGCCCGGGCAGCCCACCGCCGGAGCCGCCCCCGCACCCACCCCCGACCAGGGCGGCCGCCCCTGGTCGGACCCGGCCGGCTGGGGCGGCCGGGTACCCGGACCGCAGAGCGCCGTCCGGATCACCGACCGGGTGCTGCTCGACACCGACGCCGCGATCGGCTCGCTGCTGGTCGAGCCGGGCGGTGCGCTCACCTTCGCCGCCGACCGCAGCCTCACCCTCGCCGCCGCGGGCAACGTCGAGATCCGCGGCGCCCTCGCGCTCGCCCCCGAGGGCGCCGCCGTGCACACCGTGCGCTTCCCCGCCGTCGACGAGCGGCGCTTCCGGGGGGACGGCATGAAGGTGGTCGACACCGACGTCGGCCTCTGGGTCACCGGCGCCGGGTACCTGCGGCTGGACGGCGCGGCCAAGACCGCCTGGGGGCGCGCCGACCGGGCACTCGCGGTGGGCGACACCACCGTCAGCCTGGCCGCGCCGCCCACCGGTTGGCTGCCCGGCGACGAACTGGCCGTCACCCCGACCGGCCCGCCGGGCGAGGACGGCTTCTCCACCCGCTACGACCTCGCCGTCGTCCGGTCCGTCAGCGGATCCACCGTCACCCTGGAGGCGCCGCTGACGTACGCGCACCCCCGGGTGGCCGCCGGAGGGGGTGTCACGCTCGGGGCCGAGGTGCTCAACCTGACCCGCAGCGTGCGGATCGAGGGCACCGCCGAGGGTCGCGCCCACGTCCACCTCACCACCTCCCGCCGGGCCGACCTGCGGCACGCGACGCTGCGCTGGGTCGGCCCGCGCACCGACACCGCGGAGTCCTGGAAGGGCCCGGACGGCAGCGCCCCGGTGACCGCCCCGGTGCTCGGCCGGTACGGGCTGCACTTCCACATGCTGGGCGACACCACCCGGGGCACCGTGGTCGAGGGCCTGGTGGTCCGCGACGCGGGGAGCCACGCCTTCGTCCCGCACGCCAGCCACGGCATCACCTTCCGCAGCTGCATCAGCCACGACACCTGGGAGGACGCCTACTGGTGGGACGGCCCGCCGGACACCCGCACCCCGCAGCAGCCCTCCGACGACATCGTCTACGAGTCCTGCGTCGCCTCCCGCACGCGGCTGGAGCCCAACCCGCGGGCCTACCGGCTGACCGGCTTCAACCTCGGCGCCGGCACCGGCGGCAAGGCGCTGGACTGCGTGGCCGTCGGCGTCCAGGGGGCCGACGGCGCCTCCGGCTTCGAGTGGCCGGAGAACAGCGAGGGGGTCTGGACCTTCCAGCGCTGCCTGGCCCACAACAACCTGCGGGACGGCATCTTCGTCTGGCTGAACGCCCAGCAGCACCACGTGGTCACCGAGTTCGCGGCCTACCACAACGGCGGGTGGGGCATCGAGCACGGCGCCTACCTCAACGACTTCGACTACACCGCGAGCGTGCTGTACGGCAACGGCGGCGGGGGAGTGGCGCTGCACTCGCTCGGCCGGGACAAGGGGACCCTCTTCGACGGCCTGCTGATCGACGCCGCCGGGCAGAGCGACTACGGCGTCTCCACCGCGCGCCACGAACTCGCCGGGGAGACGGTCACCTTCAGCCGCAGCCGGTTCGCCGGCCACCGCCGGGCCGGGATCGCCTTCCGGGCCACCCCGGACGGCAAGCCGGACGACATCCTCGTCCTGGACTGCGAGTTCGACGGCAACGAGCTCTGGATGGACCCGGAGTCCGCGCCGCCGAAGAACATCCTGCTGCGCCGGGCGGGGCAGACCGAGGTGCTCCAGGTGTGCAAGGCGGACGGTGGCGGCGGGCGGTCGCCGTGGAACGCCACCGGCGTGCCGGTGGCCGCCTTCGCCGCGCAGTCCCGGCCGGTGCAGCTGCCGGCGCTGCGGCTCAAGGACGCGGCGGCGGCCACCGGCCGGGTGGGCGGGCGGACCTGAGGCGGGCCTGAGGCCGGCCGGGGCCAGCACCGACGCGCCGCGGACCGGTACGGCGCGGGCCCGCACGGAGAGGGCCGGTGCGGCGGGGACACGTACGGCGGGGGGTACGGCGAGGGCCCGGAGCGGGTGCGCTCCGGGCCCTTCGGCGTTCGTGGTCCGCTACTACTCGGCGGCGGCCTCCCCGGCCTCCTGGGCAGCGGCCTCCTCGGCGGCGGCCTGCGCGGCGAACGCCTCGGGGGCGACGGCCGGCAGCACGGCGAGGTAGGTAGCGGCGATCAGCTGGCCCACCGTGGGGTAGGCGCCGAGCGGCGCGGCGCTCGGGCAGCCGGTCTCCTCGGCGGCCGTGGCGAGCAGCTCGGAGTCGGCCTCCGGGCCGATCACCAGCGGGGCCAGCGCGGGGCGCTGGGAGCCGGTCTCCTTGAGGTGCGCGACGGCGGCGGCCACCGAGCCGGGCACGTCGAGCGCGGCGGGCACGACCGGCACCGCGAGGCGGGCGGCCAGCAGCACACCGGTGATCCCGGCCGCCGCGGCGGCCTCCTCGCCACCGACGGTGGTGAGGACGACGCCGTCCGCGGCCGTCGCGATGGCGAACAGCCGGGCCCGGTCGGCGCGGGCCAGCCCCGCCTCGGAGAGCCGGACGTGGACGGCCTCGGCGAGCAGCGGGTGCGGGCCGAGGACATCGGTGACGTGGGCGCCGTACTCGGCGGCCAGCGCGTGCAGTTCGGTCAGGAAACCGTGCGGGCCGGGGACCAGCGGCACCACGACCGGGGCGGGCAGGCCCGACTCGGCGGCGTGCGCCAGCAGTTCGGCGACGGAGTACTCGTCACGGCCGGGGGCGCTCCCGCCCGCGCCGCTGTCGAGGTAACCGGCCGCGGTCTGCACGCCGTTCTGCTCGCTGCGTACGATCGACAGCAGTTCCTCGACCACGGACCGGGACTCCGGCCCGGCGGTCGCGGGCACCGCGAGCACCAGGGCCGGGGATCCGGCCGGGATCTCGGGGCGCTCGGGGCGTCGGTGGCGCCCCCGCGCACGGGAGCCTGGGGTGCGGACGGGCAGTGGCGCGCCCGGGATGGCTGCGGTGCTCATGGCGGAGATCGTAGGACATCCCCCGGCCAACGCTGCAGTCGGCTGCCGTACCGGGAGGGGCGGGGTGCCCGAAATTCGGACATACCGTGATCAATCCCTATGTGGCTACCACTTCTGCCTGAGACGTGACAGGAGGTGCCGCGCGTTGCGGCGGTGGCGCGTGAGATGTCTCACAGCATACGGACGGTCTGACGGAGGGTCACGGCGGTGCGACTCCGGGCGCCCGAAGATCAACATTCAGCGGGTGGCCGCCTACGGGCGGTTATCGGAGTCTTCCCGATTGCCCCGGATATGTCCGCTTACGTTCCCTCAGGTGTCGAGGCGGTGAAGAGTTCCGATTTGTCGACGAAAGGCCCGTGCACCTGCAACGTCCCGTGCTGATGCACGTGCACTGGAGCTATCATCACGTCAAGTGAGGCGTTGTGCCGGGCCGGTACGGGGCCGGCCCAGTCGTTCGGCTGCGAGCCGGGGCGCCGAGCTGGACGACTACTCCGGAGCTCTTCGGGAGATTTCTATGCACGACAGGTACGACACGTACAACGGGATGGCGGCTGCGGACCTCAAGGACGTGGTCTGGCAGAAGAGCCTCCACAGCAACTCCCAGGGCAACTGCGTCGAGTTCGCCGCGCTCCCGGGGGGCGACGTGGCGATGCGCAACTCGCGCTTTCCCGATGGTCCGGCACTGATCTACACCCGGGCCGAGATCGCGGCGCTGCTGCTGGGCGCCAAGGACGGGGAGTTCGACCACCTGGCGGTCTGACCGTTTCGTCTTCTTCGCCATCGGGGGGCCGTCGTGGGTGCTGACACCACGACGGCCTTTGTCTTCTCCGCCCGGCCGCCCCGTGGTGGGCGTCGTGAGCGGGTGCCGCCGGTGCGGCCGTCGTTCCGGGGGGCTGTCGCCGGGCGATCGCGCGACCGGCTGCCGTCGACCGGTCGCCGTCGGGTCGGGGCTCGCGGGCGGGCCGCTGCGGACGGGGCGCCGCACGTCTGCGGCCAGGAGCGTGCGCGGCCGCGGATCGGGAGCGGTGCCGTCCTCCCGGTGCCGCACCCCGGGAGCGGCGCCGTCCTCCCGCCGGCCGCGGCGCACGGCTAGACCGAGCGGCGGTGCCGCCCGCCGAGCTCCGCCAGCGCGCCGGCCTCGGGCTCGAACAGTGCCCAGACCACCTTGCCGCCGCCCAGCGGGTGCCAGCCCCAGGACCGGCTGAACGAGTCCACCAGGTGCAGCCCACGACCCGATTCGGCGACGAAGTCCGCCTCCCGGGCCACCGGCCCGGTGCTGCTGGGGTCGCTGACCGCGCAGACCACCTGCGGTGCGCGGTGCACCAGGCTTATTCGGATCGGTAGCCGCCCCTCGGGAGCGGGCTGGGTGGGAAAGTCGTAGTCGTCGAGCGCGCCGCCCGTCGCACCTGGGCACGCGCCGATGGCGTGCCGCAGGGCGTTGGTCACCAGTTCCGAGGCCACCAGCGCGACGTCGTCGAACAGTTCGCCCAGTCCCCAGCGCTGAAGAGCGGTCCTGGCGAAGTCGCGCGCGGTTCTGACGGCTTCGTAGCGAGGGGCGAGCGTACAGGTGACCACATGGGGATCGACTGCCAAGGCCGTACCGGTGCTCATGAAGAGCTCCTCCCATAAGGGGGCGGACACGGCTGGACCCGCCGGGGTCATGCCGGTCACCTCCGACTCGCTAGGCCGCGCGGCCGACCCCTCGACCAGTCGCGCGCGCACACGAAGGCCCGGTGGCGCGAGGGCGCTGCCGGGCTGGTGCGCGGAGTCGCGCGTGGGGTCGACGCGGAGCCCGCGGGATTGCCAGGGATGTGCAGGTGCACGTGCACCATCGTCCTCTGCGCTCACTGCAGATGCAAGAGTCGATTCACGTGCAGTCGTTCAAATGGCATATGCAAGCGCCGAATGCACGTGCATCCTGGTGTGAGGAGTGCAGAACTGATAGGAACATCCGTCAGTATCGGCACCGTGAGCGCTCAACTGATGGCAGACTGTGCGCTGTTTGCCCTAGGTGGAGGTTTCGACCGCATGACCACAGTTCAGCCGGGCGGCGGCTCGATGGTCCGCCGGATCCTCCTCGGCTCCCAGCTGCGCCGCCTCCGTGAGGCGCGCGGCATCACCCGCGAGGACGCGGGCTATGCGATCCGCGCCTCCGAGTCGAAGATCAGCCGCATGGAGCTCGGCCGCGTCAGCTTCAAGGAGCGCGACGTCGCCGATCTGCTCAGCCTCTACGGCGTGGACGACGGCGGTGAGCGCGAGGCCCTGCTCGGCCTGGTCCGGGAGGCCAACAAGTCGGGCTGGTGGCACAGCTTCAACGACGTGCTGCCGGGCTGGTTCCAGACCTATGTCGGCCTGGAGGAGGCCGCCGCACTGATCCGCACCTACGAGGTCCAGTTCATCCCCGGCCTGCTGCAGTCCGAGGAGTACGCACGGGCGGTTTTCGGTCAGAGTCGTCCGGTGATCAGCGAGGACGAGGTCGAGCGGCGGGTGAGCCTGCGGCTGCGCCGCCAGAAGCTGCTCGCCGAGGGCAGCAGCCCCCGGCTCTGGGCGGTCATCGACGAGGCGGCCCTGCGCCGGCCGGTCGGCGGCCCCAAGGTGATGCGCGGTCAGGTGCAGTACCTGATCGACGTCGCCGAGCAGGCCAACGTGGTGATCCAGGTGATGCCGTTCCGCTTCGGCGCCCACGCCGGGGAGTCCGGGGCGTTCACGATCCTGCGCTTCCCCGAGCAGGACCTCGCCGACGTGGTGTACCTGGAGCAGCTCACCAGCGCGCTCTACCTCGACAAGCGCGACGACGTCGACGCGTACATCCAGGTCATGGAGCGGCTCTGCGTCGACAGCCTGACGCCGGAGCGCACCATCGACCTGCTGGCGTCGATCCTCAAGGAGCGCTGACCCGGCCCGGGCGACCGGGCACCGAACGGCCGCCGGCCGCCGCGTTCACCCGCGGGCCGGCGGCCGTTCGCGTTCCGGCGGCTGCGGCTGCGGGGGGAGGCCGAGCGGCCACTCCAGGCCGTAGCGGCCGAACAGGTCGGCGCGGATCAGCGCCAGCGGCAGTTCGGCACCCGGCAGCAGCACCCCGATGCAGCCGCCCATCAGCGCGCTGCGCAGCACCGCGTGCTCGGCGAGCGGGTCGGGCGCGCCCCAGTCGCGCAGCAGCCCCTGGAGGATCGCGCCGAGCTGCCGCTGCTCCGGGTCCTGGACGAAGGCGCCGGTGTCCGGGTC
This sequence comes from Kitasatospora sp. NPDC022856, assembly GCF_055561235.1. Lineage (NCBI taxonomy): Bacteria > Bacillati > Actinomycetota > Actinomycetes > Kitasatosporales > Streptomycetaceae > Kitasatospora > Kitasatospora sp. NPDC022856. Next base: position 267,586 of record NZ_JBVHHE010000011.1, read on the forward strand.
CAGGATGAGCGCGAGGTGCGAGCGCATCACCCGGGGGTGGTCCATCGCCAGCCCCAGCACGGTGTCGATCGCGCGGGCCAGCCGGGCCTCCGGCGAGGAGCCGGGTTCCATCGCGTCCAGGGCGGCCGACAGCGCCAGGTGCATCATCCGGTGGGTCGCCGACTGCATCAGCAGCCGTTTGCCGTCGAAGTAGTACGAGAGCAGGCCGCGGGCGAGGCCGGCCCGCTCGGCGATGTCGGTCAGCGTGGTGCCCGCGTAGCCGTGCTCGTCGACGAGTTCGACGGTGGCGCGCATGATGCGCCGGCGGGAGCGTTGACGCATTTCCTCATTGACCGAATCCCCGCGAGGTGCCATCGTGTCTGCTCCGTACGTTCGTTGGCTCCTGGCCAATATACTGGCGGCGCGAGCCGCCGATCCGTGGAACCCCGCACTTGGGCGGGACTGCGGGGATCGGCTCGTACGGACGCGCCGGCTCCACCGACACGGGGGTTTGGTGGAGCCGGCGCGTACCTGAGGTCGAGGACGGGGCCGGGCTGATGGGGTCAGCTCTTGGTCAGGACCTCGTCCCGCCGGTCGGCCAGGTCGACGGACGGATAATCATAGTCCGGGACGGACACGGGAGTTGACCGCTTGCGCCGGTCGAGCACGGCGCCCGCGGTGGCGATCAGGAAGCCCAGCGCGGCGATCCCGGTGATGAGGACCAGGGCGGGCCGGTAGCCGTCCAGCTGGGCCTGGGCACCGTCCCCTCCGCCACTGCCCGCGGTGATCATCGCGGTGGCCCCGGCGAGCACCACGGCCGTACCGACCTGGATCGCGGTGTTGACCAGCCCGGAGGCCAGGCCCTGCTCCTCGTCGCCCACGCCGTCGGTGGCGGCGATGTTCACCGAGGGGAAGGCCAGGGCGAAGCCGACGCCCAGCAGGATCATCGACGGCAGCACCAGGGTGAGGTACGAGCTGTGCTCGTCCAGCCGCAGGAACAGCGCGAAGGCGGCGGTCAGGGCGAGCAGGCCGATCGGCAGCAGCCGGCCGGTGCCGAAGCGGTCCACGATCGGGCCCATGAACGGGGCCGACAGCGCGATGAAGGCACCGGCCGGGAGCAGTCCGAGCGCCATCTGCAGGGCCGACCAGCCGAGCAGGTGCTGGAGGTAGAGGGTGACCACGAACTGGAAGCCGCCGTAGGCGCCGGTCATGGTGAAGGCGATCACGTTGGCCCGGGCGACCGAGCCGTTGCGGAAGATGCCGAGCCGGACCAGCGGGTGGGCGGTGCGGCTCTCGGTGACCAGGAAGGCGGCGGCCAGGGCGGCGACCACGACGAGCGAGCCGAGGGTGCGCAGGCTCAGCCAGCCGGCGCCCTGCGCCTCGGTGACGGTGAAGACCAGGAGCAGCACGGTGAGCGTGCCGGTGATCGCGCCGAGCACGTCGTACCCGCCCTTGGCCCGCTCCTCGACCGGGCGGGGGAGCAGCCGGATCGCGAAGAGCAGGGCCAGCAGGGCGACCGGGACGGGCATCAGGAAGGTCCAGCGCCAGCCGACCGAGGTGAGCAGGCCGCTGAGCACCAGGCCGAGCGAGAAGCCGCTGGCGCCGCAGGTGGTGTAGATGGAGAGTGCCCGGTTGCGGGCCGGGCCCTCCGCGAACGTGGTGGTGATGATCGACAGGCCGGCGGGCGCGGTGAAGGCCGCGCTGACGCCCTTGAGGAAGCGGGCGGCGATCAGCAGGCCGCCGTCGTCGACCAGGCCGCCGAGCAGTGAGGCGCCCGCGAAGACGCCGAGGGCGACCAGGAACACCCGGCGCCGGCCGAGCAGGTCGGCGGCGCGCCCGCCGAGCAGCAGCAGCCCGCCGTAGCCGAGGACGTAGCCGGAGACCACCCATTGCAGCGCGGAGGTGGAGAGGTGGAGTTCGGAGCCGATGGACGGGAGGGCGACGCCGACCATGGAGACGTCGAGGGCGTCCAGGAACATCGCGGCACAGAGCACGATCAGGGTGCCCCAGAGGCGGGGGGTCCAGCGCAGCCCGGAGGCTGACGGGTCGTCGGTTGCGGGGACGGTCGCGGTGGTCATGGGGAGGACACTACATGCACGTGCATTCATTGCAAGTGAATTTAATGCGGTCACATAAGTTTCATGTGCACGTGGTACTGTGGCCGGGTGGCTGAACTCGACTCTCCGGCGGAGGCAGGTCTGGTCGCCGAATGGCGAGACCTGCTGGCCCGCCATGCCGCGACGTCCTGTGCGCTCGATCGCGAGCTGGGTGAGAAGTACGACCTGGGCGTGAGCGAGTTCGAGGTGCTGGAGCGCCTGGTCGAGGAGCGCGACAGCGCGGTCGGCCACCAGCTGCGGGTCCAGGAGCTGGCCGACACCGTCCATCTGAGCCAGAGCGCTCTCTCGCGGCTGATCGGCCGGCTGGAGAAGGCCGGGCTGGTGACGCGTGCGATGTGCCCCAACGACCGGCGCGGCATCCAGGTGGCGCTCACCGAGGCCGGCTGCCGGCGCTACGCCGAGGCCCGGCCGCTGCACCGCGAGGTGCTCGCGCGCACGCTCGGCTCCCCGGTCTCTCCCGGCACCCCTTGCGGGGAGCCGGCGTCGGCCTGACGCTCCGTCACCGGTCCGCCGAGGGCGGGTCGGTAGGCCCGCGCCGGAATCAGAACAGGGTCGAGAGTCCCGGTGCGGCGGCCAGCAGGACGGCGGCGGCCGGCGCGGCGAGCGCGGCCAGGGTGAGCCGCAGCCGGTGGGTGACGGGCAGCCGGGGCCGCCCGGCGAGCAGCCGGTCCACCCGCTTCGGGGACTGCGCCAGCCCCGGCGGGCAGGAGCCGAACACCCCGCGGTCCAGGTTGAGTTCGGCCAGCGCCACGGCGGTGGTGTGCCGCCCGTGCCGGCGGGCCGCCCGGTCGTCCGCGGCCAGCTCCACGAGTTCGCCCACCTGGTCCCGGAAGGCGCTGAACACGCCGACCCCGGGGAAGCCCGAGGCGAGGGCCTGCGAGCACTGCGACAGCCAGTGGTGCCGGGCCCGGACGTGTCCGCGCTCATGGCTCAGCACTGCGGCCAACTCCCGGTCCGTCAGCTGCTGGAGGGCTCCGGTGGTGACCACCAGCCGGGAGTTGTGGCCGGGCAGCGACCAGGCCTCCGGGCGGACGTTCTCCAGCACCACCAGCCGCTCCCGGCGGTGCTTCAGGGTGTCGATGGACCCCGGCAACTCGGGAGCCCTGCTCGCCAGTTGGGCGTGCCGCCGATTGCGCAGGGCCTTCGCCGAGCGGACTTCGCGGGTCAGTGCCAGCACGGTCTGCACGCCGCCCGCCGCCAGGACCGCGGCACAGAGCCGCCCCCAGCCCTCGGCGTCCTGGAGCGCGTACGCGGCCTCCACGCCGTGCGGCGCGCCGGTGAAGAGCAGTTCCCGCAGCTCCGGCAGGGCGGCCGAGGCGGCCAGGACCAGGCTCAGGGCGCAGCACAGCAGGACGGCGACCACCAGGCACTGCCAGACCAGCAGGGCCAGCACGGGTTCGCGCTCGGCCCAGCGGGCCCGGGCCAGCAGCCGGGGCGCCACGGTCGAGAGCAGCAGTCCGAGCAGCAGCAGGCCGAGCAGGGCCGTCATGGCATGGGCTCCCCGAGTACGCACGGAACGCGACAGCGCGCTCCTTGCCAACCTAAGCGCTGTCGGCGTCCGGAGGAACGGCTTTCGGCCACCCAGTGACCAACGCCACGCCCCGGGCCGCACGGGCCGCTCTCACATCGTCAGGAGCATGGCGAACATGCCCAGGCCCATCGCCAGTCGGCAGGCCCGGGGCAGCCCGGCGGTGCGCAGGCTCCCGGACACCCGGCCGCCCGGTGCGGCCAGCAGGTGGCTGCCGGCCCAGAGCGAGTAGCCGCCGAAGTAGAGCAGCAGCGCGCCGGTCAGCAGCGGGGCCCCGGCGCTCGCGCCGTGGTGATGGCCGTGGGCCGGCGCGGCCGCCATCGCGAGCGCCATGTACGTCATCGCCAGTCCGCCGACCGCGTGGTGCAGCCGGTGGCCGCGCCCGGTCCGGTCGCGGGCGGCGGCCAGCAGGAAGAGCACCGCGGGGAAGCCGAACAGCCAGACCCAGAGCACGGCAGGGACGGCGGCCCCGGCGAGGGCCATGGCCGCCATCCCGAGCCCCATCAGGGCCTCGGCGGCGTCCGACTCGTGGGCATGGCCGCGGCCCGCCCCGGCGTCCGCCGCGCACGGGGTGCGGCCCAGGCGGCTGAGGCAGTAGGCGCCGGACGTGGCGGTGAGGGCGGCCAGCAGCCAGCTGACCAGCACGGGACCGTGCAACGGCGGCCTCCCGGAGAACGCGGACAGACGTGCTGTCCACGATCACCGGTCGAAGCCGCGCGCAGCAGGGCGCGAACGGGGGCGCATGGGAGTGACGGGCGGAGTGATTCCTCGGGAGGCACCCCCGAGGCGCCTGGGTGCACTAACCCGTTCGAGCGACGCCGGTTCGTTCGGTCGGCGACCTGCCGGCCGAGCGCCGGGGCTTACGGCGCCAGTCGTCCGGAGGCGACCACCCGGCTCAGGAACCGCCTGGTCCGGGCGTGCTGCGGATCGCCGAACACCTGCTCCGGCGGGCCCTGTTCGAGCACCACCCCGGACTCCAGGAAGCAGACCTGGTCCGCCACCTCACGGGCGAAGCCCATCTCGTGGGTGGAGACGACCATCGTCATGCCCCGCTCCTTGAGGTCCCGCACCACCGCGAGCACCTCGCCGACCAGCACCGGGTCGAGCGCGGCGGTGATCTCGTCGAGCAGCAGCAGCCGGGGCCCGGTGGCCAGCGCGCGGACGATGGCGACCCGCTGCTGCTGCCCGCCGGAGAGCCGGTCCGGGTACTCCCGGGCCTTGGCCGCGAGACCCAGCCGGTCCAGCAGCTCCAGCGCCTCGGCCTCGGCCTCGGCCCGGCCACGCCGGTGCACCCGGCGCGGCGCCAGCGTGACGTTCTCCAGCACCGTCATGTGCGGGAACAGGTTGTACGCCTGGAACACCACACCGATCCGGCGCCGGACGGCGTCCTCGTCGGTGCGCGGATCGGTGATCTCCGCGCCGTCCAGGAAGATCGCGCCGTCGTCGATCCGCTCCAGCAGGTTGGCGCACCGCATCAGGGTGGACTTGCCGGAGCCGGACGCGCCGATCAACGCCGTCACGGTGTGCTCGGGCACGGTGAGGTCCACGTCGCGCAGGACCAGCTGGGAGCCGAAGCTCTTGCGCACCGACTCCAGTCGCAGGACCGGGTTGGTCGTCACACGGCACCTCCCTGGTGCTGACGGCGGTTCATCCGGCGGGACAGCCAGTCGGTGAACCGGGTGAGCGGCACGGTCAGCACGATGAAGACCAGCCCGGCCACCACGTACGGGGTGTAGTTGAACGACCGGCTGGCGATGATCTTGGCCGCGTACACCGCGTCGATCGCCCCGCCGATCGACACCAGGCCGGTGTCCTTCTGCAGGCTGACCAGGTTGTTCAGCAGCGGCGGCACCACCCGGCGGACCGCCTGCGGCAGCACCACGTGGCGCATCGCCTGCGCGTTGCTCAGCCCGAGCGAACGGGCGGCCGCCCGCTGGTCGGGGTGCACCGAGTCGATGCCGGCCCGGAAGACCTCGGAGACGTACGCGGAGTACGTCAGCACCAGCGCGGCGCCGCCGAGCAGCATCGGATCCGTGGTCACCCCGGTCAGCCGCAGCGCCGGCACGCCGGTGATCATGACGAGCAGACAGATGATCATCGGCAGGCCGAGGAAGAAGTCCACGTACGCCGTGGCCAGCAGCCGCACCGGCAGGAAGACCGGTCCGCGCAGCGTCCGCAGCACCGCCAGCAGCAGGCCGAGGAGCAGGATCAGCACCCCGCAGCCGAGCATCAGCTCCAGGTTGATCCGCAGGCCCCTGAGCACCTCCGGCAGCGCTCGGCGGGCGTAGTCGGCGTCGAAGAAGGCCTTCCGGGTGGCCGCCCAGCCGGGGGAGTTGACCACCAGCAGGGAGAGCGCCGCGGCGGTCACCAGGGTCGACGCCCCGGCGATCAGCGCGGCCCGGCGGCTGCGGCCGCGCCGGTACGCCTCGTGCGCCAGCCGCCGCGCGGACGGGCGGTAGCCGTCGTCCGGCGCCGGCCCGGGCGGGTCCGTCCGCCGGCGCCGGAGCAGCCCGGTGCCGCTCCCGCCGCCGGCCTTGCGGGGACCGGCCCCGGCCTCGGTGCTCATCGGGGCCCCGCTCACTTCAGGACGGGTGCGGAGACGGCGTCGGAGAGCCACTGCTTCTCCAGCTTCGCCAGCACGCCCTCGGCCCGCAGGGCGTCCACCGCCCGCGTGACGCACCCGGTGAGCCGGGAGCCCTTGTCCAGCACCAGTCCGAACTGCTCGCCCCGCGCCGCCCCTTCGAACTGCCCGACCACCTGGGCATCCGTCACCTCGGCACCGGTGATGTAGAACGCCGTCGGCAGGTCCACCACCAGGGCCTCGATCTGGCCGTTCCGCAGTGCGGCCTTCGCCAGGTCGTTGGAGTCGAACACGGCCGGCTGCACGGTCGGCCGGATGGTGTCGGTGACGACCTCCAGACTGGTGGTGCCCACCTGCGCGCCCAGCTTGGCGCCCTTCAGGTCGGCGACGCTCTTCGCCCCGGCCGCCCTGGAGTTCTTCAGCGCGATCACCGCCTGCCGCACGTCGTAGTAGCCGGAGGAGAAGTCGACGGCCTGCTTGCGCTCGTCACTGATCGACACCTGGTTGATGTCGAAGTCGAAGTCCTTGGCGCCCGGGGTGGTGGCCTTGCCGAACGGCGCCGCCACCCATGTCACCTTCTCCTTCGGGTAGCCGAGCTTCTCGGCCACGGCGTACGCCACCGCCGACTCGAAGCCCTTGCCGTTCTCCGGCTTGTCGTCCGTGAACCAGGGGTCGTAGGCGGGCTGGTCGGTCCCGATCGTCAGCGTTCCCGCGGCGCGGGTGCCCAGCGCACCCGGCGCGCAGCCGTCGGCCGTCCCCGGGGCACTCGCGGCGGCGCCCGTGCCGGACGCGTCGGACGCGGAGTCCTGCGGCGCGCACGCGGTCAGCGCGGCGGCGGTGACCAGCAGGGCGGCGAACGGCTTGCGGAGGGAGGTCATGGCGGGGCTCCTGGAAAGAGGGACCGGAAAGAGCGGGGAGCGAGCGGCGCGGGGGCGCGGGCCGGGCCGGCACCCCGGCGGGTCACTTCCCCCCGGTGGCGGCGCCGGAACACAGGCGGCATGGTCGGCGTACGGGGCCGCGTCCGCGGCGCCCCCGAGCCGGATCAGCGGCAGCGGCAGAGACCGCGCGCACAACAGCTGGAAGACACCCGGAGCAGGTCGATGTGGCGTCGCGCCACCAGGATCACCGCCGGGAGCATGGCGGGAGGTTCGCATCCCCACGGCGCGGCTGTCCAGAACATCCAGATGACCGTCCACATGCCGGACAAGCGGTTTCGGAGCCCCGAACCGGGAGAATCGACGGCAGGGCCCCCCTTGAACAGGAGAACCTGTCGTACTTATGGTGGTCCTGTTGAAATACCTCCTGTCGAAGTGAGTCCACGATGCAGAATCTTTCGCCAAGGCTCGCTGTGGCGGCCGACGCCCCGGTCTCGACCCACGCCGGCCACCCGGCCTGGCTCCGTCTGAAGGACGCGGTCGAGGCCCTGCGCCCGCTGCAGTCCAAGGACGGCTCGATCGACCTGTCCGCCGTGCAGCGGCACACGGTCGACCCGCTGGTCGCCACGGTCCGCAGTGCGATCGCGGAACTCGCCCCGCTCTTCCCGCACGACGCCGCCTACCTCGCCGCCGTCGACGCGGACCTGGCCAAGTGGGCCGACACCGGCTACCGGGAGCCCGACTTCCTGGACTCGCTGCTCGCCTTCCAGCCCGCCGACCAGCGCGAGGACGGCCTGGAGCACCTGGTCGTCTTCGCGATGTACACCCAGAACGGCAACCCGAACCGCAACCTGGAAGCCGTCCTGCTGCGCGTGGTCTGGCCGGACTGGCTGGCCGAGCTGGAGCGCACCCGCTTCGACAACCCGATGTTCGTGCCGATCACCTTCACCGACTTCACGGCCGGCTACGACACCAACTCCGCCGTCCTGTTCCCCGAGACCGTGGCCGTGCGCAAGGCGCCGGAGCGCTTCACCTGGGGCGGCATCTTCTGCGACCGCGAGGCCGCCCGCTTCCGCGCCGTCACCACCAGCGCCGTCCGGCAGCTCGGCCTGGAGATCCCGGCCGACGCCGAGGGCCTGCTGGAGGACCAGGAGCGCGCCCAGCAGACCTTCGTGCTGTGGGACCTCGTCCACGACCGCACCCACAGCCACGGCGACCTGCCGTTCGACCCCTTCATGATCAAGCAGCGCAGCCCGTTCTGGATGTACGGCCTGGAGGAGCTCCGCTGCGACCTCACCGCCTTCAAGGAGGCCGTGAAGCTGCAGGCCGAGGGCTACGCCCAGGGCCGCGACGTCCAGTACGCCATCCTCTTCGACCGGATGTTCCGCTTCCCGGTCAGCGGTGACCGCGTGCGCAACTACGACGGCATGGGCGGCCAGCTGCTCTTCGCCTACCTGCACAAGCACGACGCGCTGCGCTGGCGCGACAACCGCCTGAGCATCGACTGGGAACGCGTCGCCGACGTGACCAACGCGCTCTGCGGCGAGATCGAGACCCTGTACCGCGACGGCATCGACCGCCCGAAGACGGCCCACTGGATCGCCGCCTACCAGCTGGTCTCCCGCTACCTCACCCCGCACCCCGCCTCCACCTGGGCGAAGGGCCCCGACGCGCTGCCGCTGGACACCGCCGACGGCAAGGCGCTCAACAAGGCCCTGTGCGACGCCGTCCACCCGGACGAGTTCCCGTTGAGCATGTTCTACGAGGCCCTCGCCAAGAAGCTCGGCGGCGTCATCGCCGCCACCACCGGCATCACCGGCGCCGGCATCCAGGAGGTCGCCGCGTGAGCACCCACCTCGAAGGCAAGGTCATCGCCGTCGCCGGAGCCAGCGGCCCGGCCGGCCAGGCCGTGCTGCGCCGGCTCGCCGCCGACGGCGCCACCGTGATCGGCGCCGACATCGACCCGCAGCGGCTGGAGAAGGCCCTCGACACCGTGCGCGGGGCAGTCCCCGGCGCCCGGGTCAGCGGCCAGGTCATCGACCTGCTCGACCCGCAGGAGGTCCACGACTGGGCCGACCACCTGGAGGCCGAGCACGGCCACGTCGACGGCCTGCTGCACCTGGTCGGCGGCTGGCGCGGCAGCAAGAAGTTCTTCGACACCCGGATCGACGACTGGGACTTCCTGCACGACACCGTGGTGCGCACGCTCCAGCACACCTCGCTCGCCTTCCAGCCCGCGCTGCTCCGCAGCGAGTCCGGCCGGTACGCGATGATCTCCGCCGCCGCCGCCCACAAGCCGACCGCCGGCGGCGCCGCCTACGCGGCGGCCAAGGCCGCCACCGAGGCGTGGACGCTCGCCATGGCGGACTCCTTCAAGAAGGAGACCACCGCCGAGGACGGCGAGCCCACCGCCGCGGCTGCGATCCTGGTGATCAAGGCGTTGGTCAGCCCCGAGATGCGGGCGGAGAAGCCGGACGCGAAGTTCGCCGGCTTCACCGACACGGCCGACCTCGCCACCGCCCTGGCGGGCCTCTGGGACCGCCCCGCAGCAGAACTGAACGGACAGCACCTGTGGCTGACAGCCCGATGACCGAACCGACCTCCACCGACGCGGTACGGCGGCACGACCCCGCCGTCCGGGGCTTCGCCAGCGACAACTACGCCGGCGTGCACCCGGAGGTCCTCGCCGCGATAGCGCTCGCCAACGGTGGCCACCAGGTCGCCTACGGCGAGGACGACTACACGGCCCACCTGCAGGACGTCTTCCGCCGCCACTTCGGCGAGCACGCCGAGGCGTACCCCGTCTTCAACGGCACCGGCGCCAACGTCGTCGCCCTGCAGGCGCTGCTCCCGCGCTGGGGCGCGGTCGTCGCGGCCGAGAGCGCCCACATCAACGTGGACGAGGGCGGCGCGCCGGAGAAGATGGGCGGCATCAAGCTGCTCACCGTCCCCACCCCGGACGGCAAGCTCACCCCCGAGCTCATCGACCAGCAGGCCTGGGGCTTCGGCGACGAGCACCGCGCGCAGCCGCTCGCGGTCTCGATCACCCAGAGCACCGAGCTCGGCACCCTCTACACGGTGGAGGAGATCCGGGCCATCGTCGACCACGCCCACCAGCTCGGCATGCTGGTGCACGTGGACGGTTCGCGGCTGGCGAACGCCGCCGCCTCGCTCGGCGTGCCGCTGCGCGCCTTCACCACCGACGTCGGCGTGGACGTGCTGTCGTACGGCGGGACGAAGAACGGGCTGCTCTTCGGCGAGGTCGTGGTGGTCCTGAACCCCGAGCGGGTCCGGAACATCAAGTACCTGCGCAAGACCTCGATGCAGCTGGCGTCGAAGATGCGCTTCGTGTCGGTCCAGTTCGAGGCGCTGCTCGCGGGCGACCTCTATCTCCGCAACGCCGGCCACGCCAACGCCATGGCCAGCCGGCTGGAGGCGGCCGTCCGCGGGATCGAGGGCGTGACCGTCGTCCGCCCGGTCGAGGCCAACGCGGTGTTCGCGATTCTCCCGCGCGAGGTCAGCGAGCGACTGCAGAAGCGTTACCGCTTCTACTTCTGGAACGAGCACACCGGCGAGGTCCGCTGGATGTGTTCGTACGACACCACCGAGGCGGACATCGACGCCTTCGCGGCCGCCATCGCCGAGGAGATGGGCCGCGCCTGACGGTGCCGGTGACCGCGGATCGTCCCGTCCTGCGACAGCAGGGCGGGACGATTTGCATGTGGCGGGCCGGTCCCCGTACAGTTCCGGAGTCGCACCGAGAGGGGCGACGGAATGCGAATCCGATGAATGAAACTCCGGAAAACGGAGCGGAAAACATCTGATAAGATTCAAACACGAAAGAACGAAGCGCCCGGAGGGCCCGCTGGAAGGCGGTCCGAAGGAAGTGTCCGTTCCTTGAGAACTCAACAGCGTGCCAAAAGTCAA